>NZ_JAKSXU010000115.1:0-69007 GCF_022829325.1 Methylobacterium sp. J-092
GGCATCGAGCAGGTGATGGGCGCCCTGCAGAACATCCGCCAGGCGAGCCAGCAGACCGCCGCCGGCACCCGCGAGGTCGAGGCGGCCTCGGCCAACCTCACCGAGCTCGCAGGAGCCCTCATGGCCCTCGCCGAACGCTACCGGCACTAGGCGTCGTCCGGCGCAGGCTCCGGTGGCCGGGCTGAGCCATCGGCTCGCCCCGACGCCATCTCGTCCCGCCGTCGCCGCCGGGGGGCATCGGGGTCTGCTCGAGTCCCGGGCGACGGGCCCTGCCGCGTCGACGACCGGTAGCGGAGCAAAGGTCGGCGCTTTCGCCGCCCCCGGCCCTCGGGAACCTCGCGTCGCCGCGACCGGTTTTTCGCCTGGATCCGGCACGCAGCGAGATCGGGAGGCGACGATGGCAGTCAAGACGACGACGCGGAAGACGGTTCGGGCCGTGCTGGCGGCAGGCCTCATAATCGGCTCGACCGGCGCCGTGCTCGCGCGCGGCGGCGGTGGAGGCGGTGGCAGCGACAGCGGCAGCGGCCTCTCGCCCTACGCGGCACTGAACGGCAACGACCGCTCGGCCGGCGTCAACAACGGCAACTACCGCGATCCGCGGCTCGATCCCTATCTCGGGGCGTACGGCGACGGCTATGGCCGTCCCGTCCTGGACCGCTACCGCCCGGTCCGCCGGCCGTATTACGGGACGCCCTACTGATCGGGCGGCGCAACCGTCTCACCCTAAGGTCGCCGTGACCTCGATCTCGAGCTTCATCTCGGGGCGCAGCAGGCCGGCGACGACGAGGAGCGTCGCGGCCGGCCGGACCTGGGCCAGCACGCGGCCGCAGACCGCGAGCACCGCCTCGGCATCCGCCCGATCGGTGACGTAGTAGGTCGCTCGCACGATGCGCTCCAGGCCGGATCCGGCCTCGGCGAGCACCGATGCGATGGTGCGCCAGCACGCCTCGGCCTGCGCCGCGGCCTCCTCCGGCATCGTCATCGTCGCGTCATCGTAGCCGGTGGTGCCGGCGACGAACACGAAGCCGCCCGTCACGACCGCGCGCGAATAGCCGTAGGCGGCCTCGAACGGCGAGCCCGAGCCGATCAGGCGCCGGCTCACCGGCGCAACGCTTCCAGCACCTTCGCGCCCGGACGGCCGGTCTGCGGCATGCCGAGGCTGCGCTCGATCTCCTTGATCGCGTCGCGGGTCTTGGCGCCGACCTTGCCGTCCGGCTCGCCGACGTCGTAGCCGCGCGCCGTCAGCCGGGCCTGGAGGTCGCGGCGCTCGGCCCGCGACAGCGGCGGGTCGTCGGTCGGCCACTCCGCCTGGATGCCGGGCCGGCCGCGCAGGCGGTCGGAGAGCACGGCGATGGCGAGCCCGTAGGATTCGGCGGCGTTGTAGGAGTAGATCGCGTCGAAGTTCCTGGTGACGAGGAAGGCGGGCCCCTCGATCCCGGCCGGGATCATGATGCCGACGGGACCCTCGGCCGAGAGCGGGCGCCCGTCGATGCGCTTGACGCCGAGCGCGGCCCAGTGGCCGACCGTCTTCTTGTTCTTCCGCCCCGCGGCACCGGCGTTGAAGCCGGCCGGCAGCTTGACCTCGTAGCCCCAGCCCTGGCCGTTCGACCACTTCGCGACGTGCAGGAAGTTCGCGGTCGAGCCGACGGCATCGGGCACCGAGTCGACCACGTCGCGGCGGCCGTCGCCGTCGAGGTCGACGGCGAGGCGCTGGTAGGTCGTCGGCATGAACTGGGTCTGGCCGAAGGCGCCGGCCCAGGAGCCGGTAAGGCGGCCGGGCTCGATGTCGCCGCGGTCGATGATCTTCAGCGTCGCCATCAGCTCGCCGCGGAAGAAGTCGCGGCGGCGGTTGCCGGAGCAGGCCAGCGTCGCCAGCGACTGCACCAGCGGCATCTTGCCGAGGTTCTTGCCGAAGTTCGATTCCACGCCCCAGACCGCGGCGATGGTGAAGCGGTCGACGCCGTAGCGGGCCTCGGCCTGCGCCAGGGCCTGCCCGTACTGGCGCATCGCCGCCTTGCCGTCGTCGACGCGCTCGTCGTCGACCAGGGCCGCCATGTAGTCCCAGATCGGCGTCTTGAACTCGGGCTGCGCCTGGGAGAGCTCGATCACCTTGTCGTCGAAGCTGATCCCGTCGGTGGCGCTGCGGAACGCCTGCGCCGACACGCCCTGCGCCGCCGCCTGCTGCTGCAGGCCGGCGAGGCAGGACTGGAAGTCGGCCCGCGCGCCGGTCGCCGTGAGGCAGGCGAGGGCGAGCCACGGCAGGATCGGCCTGCGGGAGGATCGCTGCCAGGAGTCTCGCCGCATCGTCGTAGCTCGCATGGTGTCCGGGGCGCCGGAGCCTGATGAGGGAACGGTTAACGCAGGCTTAAGGCCGGATCGCGGTGCGGACGCTCCCCCGCGGTCCGGCCGCGCTCACGCCCAGCCGCGCGCGGCCAGCTTGTCCTCGTAGGCGTCGATCTTCGGGGCGCGCTTGAGGGTCAGGCCGATCTCGTCGAGGCCGTTGAGCAGGCTCTCCTTGCGGCCGGGATCGATGTCGAAGTGCAGCGTGCCGCCGTCCGGGCCCCGGATGGTCTGCGCTTCGAGGTCGACCGAGAGGGTGGCGTTGGCGCCGCGCTCGGCATCCTCGAACAGCTTCTCGAGGTCTTCCGGAGAGACCACGATCGCCAGGATGCCGTTCTTGGCGCAGTTGTTGAAGAAGATGTCGGCGAAGCTCGTCGAGATCACGCAGCGGATGCCGAAATCGGTCAGCGCCCAGGGCGCGTGCTCGCGCGACGAGCCGCAGCCGAAATTGTCGCCCGCCACCAGGATCCTGGCGTTGCGGTAGGCCGGCTGGTTGAGCACGAAGTCCGGGTTCTCCGAGCCGTCGTCCCGGTAGCGCATCTCGGCGAACAGCCCCTTGCCGAGGCCGGTGCGCTTGATCGTCTTGAGGTACTGCTTCGGGATGATCCGGTCGGTGTCGACGTTGATGATCCGCATGGGCGCCGCGACGCCCTCCAGGGTGGTGAATTTTTCCATTGGTCTTGCCGTCTGTCGCGTTTCGCTCGGTGCCTGCCGACACCCTAGCAGCGGCGTGCCACGGCCGGAAGGTTCAGGGCAGGTCCCCGGCGCGGAGGGTGCCGTCATGGATCGCCGACGCGACCAGGGCGCCCGCGACCCCGGCGCGACGGAGCGCGACGAGGTCGTCCGGGCCGCGCACGCCGCCGGCGGCGTAGATCCGGCGGCCGGGGGCCAGGCGCGCGGCAGCTTCCAGCCCGGCGAGGTCCGGCCCCGATCCGACGCCGATGCGGGCAAGCGTCATCACGATCACCTCCGGCGGCCAGTGGCGGGCATCCGCATGCAGGCCGGGCGGCCCGAGCCGGCTCGCGCCGCGGCTGTCGAGCGAGAGCACGGCCCGGTCGCCGAGGCGGACGACGAGGCCCTCGTCGGCCTGGCTCTCGCTGCCGATCACGGGGCGGCCGAGCCCGGCGGCGAGGAAGGCCTCGACCGTCGCCGCCTCTGCGAAGCCCGCATCGACCCAGAGGCCGATGCCGGGGCAGGCCCGCGCGATCGCCGCCAGCGCCCCGAGGTCGGGCGGGGCACGATCGACGATCGCGTCGAGGTCGGCGACGTAGAGCGTCCGCGCCGGGACCGCGGCGAGGAGGCCGCGGGCGATGTCGGCCGGCGCCGAGCCCTTTGCCAACGGGGTCTCGATCGGGGCATAGCTCTGTCGCTCGCCGGCGCGTGCCCGCACCACCCGCCCGTGGCGCAGGTCGATCACCGGAATCACCGCGAACGGCGTCGTCGCGCCCTCGCCCTCTGCGTCGCCCATCAGTGAGATCGCCCTTGCCCGCCGCGCATCCGCTTCCCCGCCCTGCCAGGACGATCGGATGGGATCTCGGCGGGGTGCACGTCAAGGCGGCGCTGGTCGAGGGCGGCATCGTCCGCGCGGTGGTGCAGGCGCCGTGCCCGCTCTGGCGCGGGCTGCCCGCCCTCGACGCCACCTTCGCCGGGCTGCCCGACTGGGCGCGGGGGGAGGCGGCGCACGCCGTGACGATGACCGGCGAGCTCACCGACTGCTTCGCCGACCGGACGGACGGCGTCGCGCAGCTCGCGGGCTGGGCGGCGACGCACCTGGCCGGCGAGGTCGCAATCTATGCCGGGCGCGCCGGCTTCGTCGCGCCGCGGGATGCGGAGCCGAACGCCGCGGAGATCGCCTCGGCGAACTGGCACGCCACCGCGGCCCTGCTCGGGCGGCACGTGCCCGACGCGCTGCTCGTCGACGTCGGCTCGACCACCGCCGACCTGATCCCGATCGTCGGAGGCCGCGCCGCCGCCGCCGGCTACAGCGACGCCGAGCGGCTGGAGACGGGGGAGCTCGTCTATACCGGCGTCGTGCGCACGCCGCTGCTGGCGCTTTCCGACCATGCGCCGTTCCGGGGCCGCCGCACCCGGCTGATGTCCGAGACCTTCGCGCACGCGGCCGACGTCCACCGCATCACCGGCGACCTTCCCGAGGGCGCCGACCAGCAGGCGAGCGGCGACGGCAAGGGCAAGTCGGTGCCCGAAAGCGAGACGCGGCTCGCCCGGATGATCGGCCGCGACCGCGGGGAGGGGACGGACGAGGACTGGCGGGCGCTTGCCGGCCACTTCGCCGAGGCGCAGCTGCGCCTGCTCCACGACGCGGCCGCCACCCTGCTCTCGCGCCCCGACATCCCGGCCGCGGCCCCCGTGATCGCCTGCGGCGCGGGCGCCTTCCTGGCCGACGCCCTCGCCCGGCGCCTCGGCCGGCGCTGCCTGCCCTTCACCGAGGTGCTGGCGGATCGCATCGCCGGCCGGCCAGACTGGGCCTCCACCTGCGGCCCGGCGCTCGCCGTCGCGCTGCTCTCCGCCGACACGCTGGTTTCGAAGGAAGACCGATGAGCGCCCTGAAAATCCTCGCCCGCGTCCTCACCGCCCGGGTCGGCCCGCATATCGAGCTCGCGCTCGCCACCGAGGACGGCGAGACCGTCAAGGTGCTGGCGACGCCCGACCAGATCGACCGGCTGATCGACGAGCTGGAGGACATGCTGCACGCGCCGGAGGGCCCGGAGGACGGCGAGCCGCCCGAGGCGGCGTGATCGACCGCGGGACCACGCCCTCTTCCATGGGGAGAGGGTTGGGGTGAGGGGCGTGACCGCTTCGGAAAACGCACGCCCCTCATCCTGTCCTCCCCCTGGGGGAAGGGACCCGCGCCACGTCAGGCTTCCGCCCGGCGCGACGTCAGCGCAGAAAATCCCCGAACGCCCGCGGGCTGTCGTCGGTCTTGATCTCGCGGGTCACCGTCAGCGTCCGCGCGTCGATGACCGAGAGCGTGTTCGAGCCCCAGTTGGCGACGATCACCGAGCGCCCGTCAGCGGTGGCGGCGATGCCCTCGGGGTGGTCGCCGACTTCGATCCGGGCCACGGGGGCGAGGGTGGCAGGATCGAACACCGTGACGGTGCCGGAATACTGGTCGGTGACGAAGCCGCGCTCCCCCGTCAGGGCGATCACGTAGGGGCGCTGGCCGGTCTTCACTCGGCCGACCTCGCGCGCCGCGGCGAGGTCGATCACCGACACGTCGTCGCCGGTGACGTTGGCGGTGTAGGCGCGCTTGGCTTGCGCATCGAGGGTGATGCCGAAGGGATGATGGCCGACGGCGATCGTCCCGGTCTCGCGGCGGGTCGCGGCGTCGACCACCGAGACCGTGTCCGCCTCGCGGTTGGCCACCAGCAGCGTCGCGCCGTCCGGCGTCACCGCGATGCCCGACGGCGAGGCCCCGACCGCGATCTCGCCGTCGAGCCTGAGGCCCGCCTCACCCGGCACCAGCACGAACACCCGCTTGGCGTACCAGTCGGCGACGTAGACGGCGCCGCTCCTCGGATTCGCCGCGATGCCGAGCGGGCCGCCCGGAAGGGCCAGCACCTGCGCGACCTTGCGCGCGGTCAGGTCGACGACGGCGATGCCCGGCGCGTCGGGGCAGGTCACGTAGGCGGTCCTGCGATCGGGGGAGAGCGCGATGCCGGCGGGCGAGCCGGCGACGGGGATGCGCTGCAGGATCGTGCCGGCCTCGAGATCGATCACGTCGACGGCGTTGTCGCCCTGCACCGTGACCACCGCCTCGGCGGCGCGCGCGGCGAGCGGCACGAGCCACAGGGCGAGGGCGAGCGAGAGGCCGGCGCGCAGCCGGCCTCCGCGTCGCGATGTGATCGAACGGCTCAAGAGCCCTTCTCGACCTGCGCCTTCAGCGCGTCGAGACCGGTGCGGTAGAGGCCGCGCACGGCCTTCTGCGAGGCCTCGTCGTTCAGCTCGGGCGGCGGATCGTTGTTCATGTAGCCGCGGTAGAACGCGCCGTCCCACGACACCTTCGACTTGCCGTCGCCGTCCGCCTCTACCTTGAGCGTGGACGAGTAATCGTTCACCGGCAGGGTCTTCACGTCGACCTTGGTGATCCGGTACGAGTAGCTCATCTTTTCGGCGGAGTACTTGTACAGGCTCTCCTCGACGGTGGCGCCGCCCTTGAGCGTGAGGACGCGGGTGGCCTTGTCGGGGGTGTTGCCCTCCTTGCCCTCGGTCTTCTCGACCAGCGGCAGCCAGCTCATGTCCTGGAAGTTGCCGATCACCTTCCAGACCTTGTCCGGGCTGGCGTTGATCTCGACGGTCTCCTCGACCTTCTTGCGGGTCGGGCCGTGGGCCTGGGCCGTGGTCGCCGCCACCGCGGCGATCACCACGGCGCTCGTGAGGGCCAGTCTTCTCATCATGGGCAGCTCGATCCTCATGGGGGTGTCACTCCTGATCCGCCGTCTCGTGCGGCGGCGGTGTCGGCGAGGATGCGGCCGTCCGTCCCGAGATGGGCGGCGACCTTGTCCTCGATCCAGTCCCAGGCCTCCCGCTCGCGCGGGCCGGCCGTCTTGGATATCGCGATGGCGAGATAGCGCATCTCGGCCATGACCTTGTCGGGCGTCAGCATGTGGAGCCGCGTCGAGAGGATCGCCGCCTCCAGCACCGCGGCCTGCGCCCGGTTGTAGCCGATGAACGGGGCGTGCGCCGCCGCGTGGACCTGGCGCCCGCGGTAGCGCGGCCGAGTCGGGTCGGCCTCGACCGCCGCGACCTCGAACTCGGCGTGGCCGAAGCTGTCGGCGAGGCGCCGGCCCGGGATGCGGTCGCACGCCACCGTCGGCCAGTCCCGGCGCCCGGTGACCGCGCCGGCGATCACCCGCACGTCGCGCGGGCTCGAGGCGCAGAAGCAGGGGTTGGCCTCGAGGTTGAGGATCGTCGGCGAGGGCCGGAACGGCGCCAGCACGTAGTCGTCGCCCTCCGCGATCAGGCCGAAGGGCACGAGGTGCAGGGCGCCCTCTCGCGAGAGCGTCGTGACGATCGTCTCGAGGATCAGCGGCACCGGCTCAGGCCTCCCCGGCCGGCACGAGCTTGCCGCAGACGAGCTTTTGCGCGGGCGCCCGGGGCGTTTCCGACACCGACGCCTCGGCCGCGGCCGCGTCCGGCGCGATGGTGCGGGGCGCCGAGGCGCCGGCCTCGGCCGGAACCTGCGCGTCGCGCGCGCCCTGCGGCGCGTCCGGGCCGGAATGCTTGGTATGGCCGGCCTTCTTGAAGGCGGTGGTGTCCTCGACCTCGGCGTCGGCGGCGCAGGCCCAGTCGAGCGGCTCGTCCTGCACGTAGCGCTTGCCTAAGCGCCACGCGGTCTCGGCCTTGGTCAGCTCGCCCCCGAGGTAGAACGCGTGGGCGCCGTCGCTGGCGACGTCGAGGTCGGTGAAGAAGGCCATCGCGTCGGTGCCGACCTTGTGGACGTCGCGGTTGTAGAGGTGGATCCCGTCCTCGGCGACCGCGATCCGGTAGTTCGGGTCGCGGACCTGCGCCGCCAGGGCCGCGATCTCGTCGGGCGTTTGCACGAAGGGACGCTTGTCGTGAAGTGCCAGAAGTGCCCGGCCGTAGCCCTTCGGCAGCGCGGCGTCGGCCTTGGCCGCGAACATCACCCGCCTCGCGGCATCGTGTTCCTCGACCGTGCGGCGGGTGTGGTTCGAGACCTGCACGATCAGGACATTGCCGATCGACAGCTCCGAGCACATCCCGACGAGGAGCGCGGTGATCCCAAGGCTGTCGGCCTCCGTCAGCTCCGTGAGGTTGCCGGTGCCCATCATTATCGCGATGTCGGGCCAGCGCGCGCGGGTGGCGCGGTAGCGCGCGATCGAGTCGACGAAGCCGAAATGGATCGGCTCGAGGATCGGGTCGGCGATGAACGGGCGCCCCGCCTCCACCATCCGCGCGATCGCGCGGTCGAGGGAGGGCAGGTCGTCGGGCCGCATCGGCACCAGGATCGGCACCGCATCCGTCTCGAAGGCGAGGTCCAGCGTCTCCTCGTTGAGGCTGAGCAGGAAGTCGGCCCCGGCGGCCGCCCCCCGGCGCAGCTCGTCGATCGAGAAGGAATCGACGCTGACCTTGAGGCCCTGCGCCTTCAGCCCGCGCACGCAATCCTCGAGATGCGGGAAATCGGTGTCCGGCAGGCCGCCGAGGTCGATCACGTCGGCGCCCCGGCGCGCCAGGTCCAGGCCCTTGGCCACCACCTCGGCGGCCGTCATCTTCGAGGCGTCGACGATCTCGGAGAAGATGCGCAGGTCGTGGCGCGACAGGTCGACCTTGCGGCCGGCGAGCCCGAGATGGGCCGGCAGGTCGACGATCTCGTCGGGGCCGCGCTCGACCGGCAGGCCGAAATGCGCGGCCAAGGCCTCCGGGTTCGCCCGGCAGCGCCCGGGCAGGATGATGCGGGTGGCGCCCTCGGGCAGGGTGACGCGGCGCTTGATGATCTCCTCGGTCATCAGCGCGGCGACCTTCACCCCGGAATCGGCGATGCTCCAGGCGAACCGCTCCGGGGGCAGGGCGCTCGCGACCTTCTCCAGCCGCGCGCGGGCGAGCTTGCCGGTGACGAAGACCAGGTGCTCGGGCGCGGCGCTCATGCGGCGGCCCGCGCGTGGACCGGCCGCGCGCCGGCGGGGCCGAGGATCGAGACCGCGCCGCGGTAGCGGCCGGCGAAGGCCGGGAACGCGGCATCCACGAGGCCGATCCGGGCGAGGTCGCACGCGTCGGCGCCCGCCGGGGCGTCGGCGGACTTCACCAGGATGCAGCGGGCGGCCTCGATCCGCGTCGCCGCCCAGAGCGCGAGGCTGTCGGAGGTCACGTCCCAGGATTCCGGGATGTCCGGATGGCCGGCGCGGAGGGCGATGGGGTCCCAGATAGCCGATACGGCACTCTCCCTCCCCCCCTTGCGGGGGAGGGGGAAGGGAAGGAGGCGCGGCTCGATGGCGTGGAAATACCCCGCCATCCGGCTCATCGCATCGAGCGCGCGGCGATGCGCCTCCGCGTCGTCGAAGCCGAGACGCGCCTGGTCGAGCCGCACCGCGTCGGCGAAGGCGCCGCCGCCCGGCACGACGAGGCACGGGCCGAACGCGCCGTCGGCGAGTGCGGCGAGCAGCGCTTGCAGGCGCGCCGGGTCGGCGCGGAGGCTGCCGCCGACCTTGACGATGGTGTGCACGCTCACGCCGCGTCTCGCGCGGCCGGCCGGCGGAGCGCCCGCACGGCCTCGGCGATCCGCTGCGCGTCGAGGGCGTTGCGGCGGTCGCCGTCGCGGCAGAGGCCGCCGCGGAAGCCGAGATAGTCCGGGCGGTGGGCGGCGAGGCCGAGGATGTCGTCGACGCGCAGCGACCCGGCGAGCCCCGACAGCAGCCCGGCGGCACGGGCCGCGGCGGTGAAAGCGGCCAGGCGCGCCCCGTCGATCAGGCCGGGCAGGCGGCGCCCGTCCTTGACCGCCGTGTCGATCATCGCGCCGATGAAGCCCGCCGCCGCGAGCCGCGGCGCGCAGTCCGGCGCGGGGTCGTCCTCGGCGAACAGCACGGCGACGAGTCGGCCGGGCGCGGCCGCGCCGGCTGCGCGAAGGGAGGCGGGATCAGCGAGCCAGTCGGGGCGGACCGCGACCTTGACCCAGCCGACCCCGGTCTCCGCCATGGCGCGGATCGCGGCCTGCCGCTCCGCCGCCGCCGGCTCGCCGGCGACCGCGCTCGTGGCGGCGCGGCCGGCGGTGCGCGCGACGATGGCGCGGACGGTCTCCGGGGGGAGGGCGCCGAGCGCCCCGTTCTCCGGGTCCTTGGCGTCGATCAGGTCGGCCCCGGCGCGGATCGCGGCCTCGGCCTCGGCGGCGTCGCGGACGCTGACGAGGAGGCGGGGGAGGGGATTTGTCGGAAACGGAGGTGCGGACTCGGACACGGGCGACCTGAACGGGGACGGCTCGGGGGCGGCGCGGGCGCCGGACGACATCACGACTTGCCGGGCAGGGGCTCGGCGAGCAGGCGGTTCTTGACGATCCAGCGCATGGCATGCGTCCAGGTGTCGTCGGTGTCGGCCCGGATCACCACCTGCCCGCCGCGCACCACCTTGCCGGTGGCGGCGTCGGCGATGACGACGTTGAGGTTGAAGATCTGGCCCGACCCCTTCTCCACATAACCGGTCACGGCGAGATCCGCACCCAGGGCCTTGGCGATCGGGGCGGCGCAGCCGTCGCACTTGTAGAGCGGCCCCTGCTTGCTCACCTCGGCCGCCTGCGGCGCGGTGTCGACGGGCTCCAGGCCACCCTTGTCCTTGAGCGCGCCGCGCAGCTCGTCGGTGACCAGCGCGAGCTTGCGCGCCTCGTCGGGCCGGGCCTTGCGGCCGCCGACGACGCCCGGATCGAACAGCTCGACCGGGAAGACCGCGGCCTTCGACGGCTCGGCCGCCGCCGCGCCCGGAGGGCAGGCGGCGAGCGCGAGGGGAACCGCGAGGCGGCAGGCGCGAAGGGCGCCGTCGCGAAAGATCGTGCCGCGAAGGATCATGACGGAACTCCGGTCGGAGGCATCGGCGCCGGCCGCAACGCCGGCCGCATCCCGGCATAAGGTCGCGCGGCGGGGAATTTTGGCAATGATCGGCGCGCGCTTAACGTTTGAGTCCGCGCCCGGAATGCTGTTACGTCCCGCCCCCATGCACGCCTCCCTGCACGCCATCCTGCACGATCCTGCACGATCCCTCGGTGCTGCGGCGCTGCTCGCCCTGGCGCTGGCCGGCCCGGCGGCAGCCCAGGAGCCCGCCGCCGCGCCGGCCGCGCCCGCGGAACCGGCCGCCACCCATGTCGGCCTGATCTACCGGCCGCAGCCCGCGCCGTCCTCCTACGACGCGGAGGCCGCGCCCGAGGACGAGGGCCTGGCCGGCGCGAAGATGGCCATCGCCGACAACAACACCACCGGCCGCTTCATCAAGCAGAGCTACGCCCTCGACGAGATCGCGCTCACCGAGGGGGGCCCGAGCGCGGTCGACGCGGCGAAGGCGCTGCTCGGCAAGGGCATCCGCTTCCTCGTCCTGGCGCTGCCGGCCGACGAGGTGCTCGCCGTCTCGGAGGCGGCACGCGCCGACGGCAAGGGCGCCGTGGTGCTGAACGCGGCGGCCCCCGACGACCGCCTGCGCGGTGCCGATTGCCGCAGGAACGTGTTCCACGTCGCCCCGAGCCGGGCGATGCAGACCGACGCGCTGGCGCAGTACCTCACCGTGATGCGCTGGCGGAAGCTGTTCCTGATCGTCGGCCCGACCGACGCGGACAAGCTCTATGCCGACGCGATGCGCAACTCGGCCAGGAAGTTCGCTCTCAAGATCACGGCGGAGAAGCCCTGGACCTTCGGGCCGCTGGCCAAAGCGCGCGGCGACACGCCGACCCGCGCCGAGGCGATGGTCTTCACCCGCGGGCTCGACTACGACATGGCGATCGTGGCCGACGAGGAGGCCGACTGGGGCGACTACGTCCCCTATCGCACCGTCGACCCGCGGCCCGTCGGCGGCACGCAGGGGCTCGTCGCCACCACCTGGTCGCCGGTGCTGGAGACCTGGGGCGCCGCCCAGGCGCAGAACCGCTTCCGCCGCCTCTCCGGCCGGCTGATGCGTCCGCTGGACTACCAGGTCTGGGCCGCGATCCGCGTCGTCAGCAATGCCGAGACCGACCGCAAGACCGCCGACCCGGCGGTGCTGGCCGCCTACCTGAGCGACCCGGCCTTCGCCCTCTCCGCCTACAAGGGCGTGTCGCTGAGCTTCCGCCCCTGGGACCACCAGCTGCGCCAGCCGCTGATCGTGGTGCAGCCGAAGGCCCTGGTCTCGGTGGCGCCCGAGCAGGGCTTCCTGCACCAGCGCACGCCGCTCGACACCCTCGGGACCGACCTGCCCGAGACGACCTGCAAGTTCCAGTGAGCGCGCCGGGACGCACGAGGACGGCGTTCCGCCGCGTGAAGTCCGCAGCGCGGTTCCGTCGCCCTCGCCGCGGGCACGAAACGCACTACACTGTCGTCCGTCGGGATTTCGGCACCGCCAGAGTGCCAAGCTTGCCGCCAGGCCAGGGGGAGGATCGCGAATGGACCGCTGCGTGAGAGCAGGGTTGGGGCTCGCCGCGCTCGGCGCGGCGCTGCTCGGGTCGGTGCCGGCGCAGGCCTACACGGTCTACGTCTCCAACGAGAAGGGCAACTCGGTCAGCGTGATCGACACCGCGACGATGGCGGTGACGGCGACCTGGAAGGTCGGGCGCCGCCCCCGCGGCATCACCGTGAGCAAGGACGGCAAGGAGGTCTTCGTCTGCGCCAGCGACGACGACCGCATCGACGTGCTCGACACCGCCACCGGCAAGGTGGTGCGCTCGCTGCGCTCCGGCCCCGACCCCGAGCAGTTCATCCTCGATCGCAGCGGCAACCCGCTCTACGTCGCCAACGAGGACGACAGCCAGGTCACGATCATCGACATCGAGAAGAACAAGGTGCTCGCGGAGGTCCCCGTCGGCGTCGAGCCGGAGGGCATGGGCCTGTCGCCGGACGGCAAGATCCTGGTGAACACCTCCGAAACCACCAACATGGCCCACTTCATCGACACCAAGACCTTCCAGGTGATCGACAACGTGCTGGTCGACGCGCGCCCGCGCTTCGCCGAGTTCACGGCGGACGGCAAGTTCCTCTGGGTCTCGGCCGAGGTCGGCGGCACGGTCAGCGTGATCGACGTGGCGGCGCGGCGCGTGGTGAAGAAGATCACCTTCAAGATCCCGAGCGTGAACGACGAGGCGATCCAGCCGGTGGGCATCCGCATTACCCAGGACGGGACCAAGGCCTTCGTCGCCCTCGGGCCCGCCAACCGCATCGCGGTGATCGATGCCAAGACCTACGACGTGCAGAAGTACCTGCCGGTGGGCCAGCGGGTGTGGCAGCTCGCCTTCACGCCGGACCAGTCGCTGCTGTTCTCCACCAACGGCACCTCCAACGACGTCTCGGTGGTCGACGTCGCGGCCGAGAAGGTGGTCAAGAGCATCCCGGTCGGCCTGCTGCCCTGGGGCGTGGCGATCTCGCCGAACTGAGTTTTCGCAAGCACGACTGCCGCGAACGGCAGCGCGGGGGGGGGGAAACAGGATGACACGAGGTCTTCGATGGGCGGCGCTGGGGCTGGCGGCGATCCTGGCGGCCGGCCCGGCCGTCGCGCTCGATCTCACCAAGAAGCGCGAGCCCCTGCCCGACCTGGTCCTCGGCAACGAGGAGGGCAACGACTTCGTCGTCGAGAACAAGGACATCGAGCTCGAATCCGGCAAGGCCTACCGGCTGCGGATCATCGCCAAGGGCCATCAGGAGTACAAGGTCTACGCGACCGAGTTCTTCCGCTACATCTGGTGGAACCAGATCGTCATCGAGCACAAGGAGATCCACGGCGGCGGCCCGCCGGATCACCTCGAGTTCGACGATCCGGGCGAGATCGCGATCGAGTTCGTGGCGATCAAGCCGGGCAAGTACACCTGGGAGGCCCGCGGCCTGGAGTCGAAGGGCGTCGCCGGCACGATCACTGTGAAATGACGCACGGTGGAATGATGCGGACGCTTCTTCTCGCCAGCCTCCTCTTGAGCACGCCGGCGCTGGCCGACGACAAGGCCGCCTGCGCGGACGGCATCGCCATGATCAGGGATGCGCTCGCGCAGAACCCGCCCGAGGCGGCGCTGCCGAAGCTGAAAAAGGCCTTGCGCGTGGCCGAGCGCGAGCAGGGCGAGGGCGAGTTCGACGAGTGCCTCGACGCGGTCGGCGATGCCAGAAGGGTCCTCGGGCGATGAGCGAAGGCGCTCGGGCGATGGGTGCGGGCGGGCGTCCGGCGGGCGAGGCCCCGGCGCTGGAGGTGGCCGACGTCAGCCACAGCTTCGGCGCGCGCCGGGCGCTGTCGGACGTGTCGATCACCGTCGAGCGCGGGCGCTTCATGGCGCTGCTCGGGCCCAACGGCGCCGGCAAGACCACGCTGTTCTCCCTGATCACCCGGCTCTACAACAACCGCCACGGCCGGGTCGCGATCTTCGGCCACGCCCTCGATCGCGAGCCGTCGCGCGCGCTCGCCCGCCTCGGCGTGGTGTTCCAGGCACGGACCTTGGACACCGACCTCACCGTCGAGCAGAACCTGCTCTATCACGCGGCGCTTCACGGCATCGCGCGCAAGGCCGCCAAGGCGCGGATCGCGGTGCTGCTCGACCGGGTCGAGCTGGCGGACCGGCGCGCCGACAAGGTGCGGACGCTCTCCGGTGGCCAGTCGCGCCGCATCGAGATCGCGCGCTCGCTGGTCCACCATCCAAGCCTGCTGCTGCTCGACGAGCCCACCGTCGGCCTCGACCTCGAATCGCGGGCCGACATCGTCGCGATCGTCCGCGCGCTCGTGCGCGAGGAGGGGCTCTCGGTGCTGTGGGCGACCCACATCTTCGAGGAGATCGCGGCGGAGGACGACGCGGTGGTGCTGCACCGGGGCCGCATCGTCGCGCGCGGACGGGCCGGCACCATCGGCGGGGCCGACGAAACCCTCGAGGAGGCGTTCCGCCGGCTCGTGGCCGAGCCGGCCAAGCCGGCGAGGGAGGCTGCATGAGCACGCCCATCGGCACGCCGACGGCGGTCGACGCCCGCACCGTGGCGGCGGACGCGACGCGCCCGCCCGCCCATCTCGGCCGGCTCGACGGGGTCGGCTACCTGATCTGCCTCGGCGGCATCGTCCGGCGCGAGCTGTTGCGCTTCTTCAACCAGAAGGAGCGGTTCTTCTCGGCGCTGGTGCGGCCGCTGGTATGGCTGTTCATCTTCGCGGCGGGCTTCCGCAACACCCTCGGCGTGTCGATCGAGCCGCCGTACCAGACCTACGTGCTCTACGAGGTCTACGTGGTGCCGGGGCTGGCGGTGATGATCCAGCTGTTCAACGGCATGCAATCCTCGCTCTCGATGGTCTACGACCGCGAGGTCGGCTCGATGAAGGTGCTGCTGACGAGCCCGTATCCGCGCTGGCTGCTGCTGCTCGCCAAGCTGATCGCGGGCGTCACCGTCTCGGTGGTGCAGGCCTACGCCTTCCTGGCCATCGCCTGGTTCTGGGACCTCGACATCCCGGCCGTCGGCTACCTCGCGGCCCTGCCGGCCTTCATCGCCGCCGGGCTGATGCTCGGCTCGATCGGCCTGCTGCTGTCGTCGATGGTCAAGCAGCTCGAGAACTTCGCCAGCGTGATGAACTTCGTGATCTTCCCGATGTTCTTCGCCTCGTCGGCGCTCTACCCGCTCTGGCGCCTCCGCGAATCCTCGGAGACGCTGTACTGGATCTGCCAGTGCAATCCCTTCACCCACGCCGTCCAGCTCGTGCGCTTCGCCCTCTACGGGCAGTTCGAGCCGGTCTCGTGCGCGGTCGTGCTCGGCGTGACCCTCGCCTTCTTCACCCTCGCCGTCGTCGCCTACGATCCCGGCCGCGGCATCATGGCCCGGCGCGGCGGCCCGGCCGGAGACCCGTCATGATCGCTTCCCGCTTCTGCTCCCTCGCCGCCCTCGGCGTCGCCCTGGCCGGCCTCGCCGCGCCCGCGCTGGCGCAGCCCAGGACCGACCCGGACTGGCCCTGCGTCCAGCGCAAGGTCGCGACCCTGAGCCCCGGCCAGTTCTGGACCGGGTCAGACATCGCCGCCGCCGGCGCCTGGGGCGACGACAACGACGCCGCGGTGCTGGCGCAGAAGCTCGCCTCCCGCCGGACCGAGCTCACCGAGGTCGATCCGCTGATCGACGCCTACGTCGCCAAGGTGCCGGCGGCCGACAAGGCCAAGGGCCTCGCCCACGTCTATGCGGGCGTGTTCGAGGTCATCAACGGCGAGCGCGACAAGGTGATGGGCGGGATCGCGCGCTACGCGCAGGGACAGCGCCGCATGGCCGAGCGCATCCGCGACGAGGCCGACACCATCAGCCAGACCAAGGACGGCCCGAGCGCGGCCGACGCCCGCGAGGTCTCGAAGGAGCAATCCGACATCGAGACCAAGTTCGCCTGGGATCGCCGCATCTTCCAGGAGCGCAGCCAGTCGCTGACCTACGTCTGCGAGGTGCCGCAGCTCCTGGAGCAGCGCCTCGGCGAGATCGCCAAGAAGATCCAGGCCAGGCTCTGACGCCGCCCGGCGACCCGGAGCCGGGTTGCCGAATCGTCCCGGGCAGCATTGCCGAACACTCCCTAAGCCTTTGATGAGACATAGAAAATCTGTTGCACGCGGACCACGGGTCATCCGTTTCCGCGCGTAACGGCCCCGTGAGCGGCGTTTTCCGCCGGATCACGGTCGTCCCGCGATTGTCCGATCTCGACGCGCCTTGCATGAGTGCTGGGCAAGCCCGCCGCAGAGGGGGCACGCTGTTCGACGGTTCGGGGTTGGGGAATGACAATGCGGGCGCTTCGCGGAAGCCTGATCGCCTCGGTGGCATTGCTGCCGGGTGCAGCCTACGCACAGAGTTCGGTGACGCTGTCGGAGATCAGCGTCGTGGCGACGACCCCGGTCGGCGGGTCGGGCTCGGGCAGCACGCTGGCCGCCCCGCCGCTCGGCGCGACCCCGGTCGTGTCGCCGAGCGCGGCGCCGCTCTCCTCCGCCGGCCTGCCGCGCCTGCGCGGCGGCGAGCAGCCGCTCTACAAGATCCCGAGCACGGTCGAGACCGTCACGGCGGCCGACCTCGACATCGATCGCGGCACCTTCAACGCGGTGGCCACGCTGGCGCGGCGCACGCCCGGCCTCAACCTGTCGGATTCGCAGGGCAACTCCAACCGCACCGACGTGAACTACCGCGGCTTCACCGCCTCGCCGGTGCAGGGCGTGCCGCAGGGCCTGGCCGTCTACCAGAACGGCGTGCGCATCAACGAGGCCTTCGGCGACACCGTCCAGTTCGACCTGATCCCGCCGACGGCGATCCAGCGCATCGACATCGTCACCGGCAACCCGGTGTTCGGCCTCAACGCCATCGGCGGCGCGGTCAACATCCAGATGAAGAACGGCTTCACCTGGCAGGGCACGGAGGTCACCGCGCTCGGCGGCTCGGACGGCCGCATCGCCGGCTCGCTCGAGTACGGCAAGGTGATCGGGCCGTGGAGCTTCTACTTCAACGGCGACGGCCTCAACGACCGCGGATGGCGCTACGAGAGCCCGTCGACGATCGGGCGCCTCTACACCGACCTCGGCTACCGCACCCTCGATTCCGAGTTCCACCTGATCGGCAACTTCGCGCGGACCTTCTTCGGCGCGGCCGCCGCGACCCCGGTGGACTTCACCCATGTCGACCCGCGGGCGATCTTCACCTTCCCGCAGACCACCACGACCGAGATGGGCACCATGCAGGTGACCGGCCGCGTCGACATCTCGCCGACCTGGGATCTCGCCGGAAACGCCTATTTCCGCCGCTTCAGCAACACCTACGTCGACGGCAACGACGGCAACTTCGAGAACTGCAGCCGCCAGTCGAGCAACCGCGGCTTCCTCTGCTTCGAGGATGACGGCTTCGCCCAGGCGCCGGGACAGTCCAATCTCGCCTTCCGCAACCAGTTCACCATCCTCGGCGCCAACAACCGGCGCATCCCCTTCACCCCGAACGTGCCCTACGGCACGCTGGACGTGACCAAGACCGAGGCGACGAGCTACGGCGGCTCGCTCCAGGCGGCCAACCGCGACAAGATCTTCGGCTTCGGCAACAGCTTCGTCGTCGGCGGCAGCATCGACGTCGCCGACTTCAGCTTCAAGTCGTCGAGCACGCTGGGCGTCATCAACCCGGATCTGCGGGTGACCACCGATCCGAACAACCCGTACTACGGCACCATCCCCGGCCTCGGCACGACGCAGCTGCGGACCGCGGCCGCGCTCGGCATCGCGCCCTCGAACGTCATCGGCTCGAACCTCTACATGGGCCTCTATGCGACGGACACGTTCGACGTGACCGACGCGCTGTCGCTCACCGCCGGGGCGCGCCTGAACTTCGCCCGCCTCACGACGACCGACCAGACCGGCTTCTCGCCGGACGTGAACGGGACCTACTACTACAACAAGATCAACCCGGTGGCGGGCCTGACCTACCGCTTCACCCCGGGCCTGTCGCTCTACGGCGGCTACTCGGAATCGAACCGCGCGCCGACGCCGCTCGAGACCGCCTGCTCCAACCCGGACCGGCCCTGCCTGCTGCCGAACTCGCTCGTCGCCGACCCGCCGCTCAAGCAGGTCACCGCACAGACCTACGAGGTCGGCATCCGCGGCCAGATCCCGAACGTCTACGAGGGCGGCCTCGTGACCTACAAGGTCGGCGCCTTCCGCACCGATCTCGCCAACGACATCATCCAGCTCGCGACCCCCGGCAACGCGGCGCGCGGCTACTTCGTCAACGTGCCGGCGACCCAGCGGCAGGGCATCGAGGTCGCGGCCGACTACACCCGCGGCGACCTCTCGGTCTACGCCAACTACGCCCTGATCGACGCCACCTTCCAGTTCAACGGAACCCTGTCCTCGCCCAACAACCCCCTGGCCGACGACGGCGCCATCGCCGTGACCCGCGGCAACCAGGTGCCGCTGATCCCCAACCACCAGTTCAAGGTCGGCTTCGACTACCTCGTCCTACCGGGCTGGCGCTTCGGCATGAACCTCCAGGCCTTCTCCTCCGCCTATTATCGCGGCGACGAGTCGAACCTGAACCCGAAGCTGCCGGCCTACCTCGTGCTCGGCCTCAACACCACCTACCAAGTCACGCCGAACCTTCAGGTTTTCGGCCTGATCACCAACCTGACCAACAACCGCTACGCCAACTTCGGCACCTTCGCCGAGCGTGGGCCCGTCGCCGGCAACCTCACCATCAACGATCCGCGCACGACGACGCTGGCGCAGCCGCTCTCGATCTACGGCGGCATCCGCTACGCCTTCGGCCCCGATCCGGTCCCGATGGCGGAGCCGATCATCCGCAAGTACTGACCGCGCGGATCGATTGCCCCGCGGGCCCGGGAGGAGGGGGCGTGGACCGGGAGGTCCGCGCCCCCTTCGCGTTCGGCGGGGCGCGTGCGGGCCTGCGGCCTCACGCCACCGGAACACGGTCGCGCTTCGTCGCTTGCCCCCTGCAACCGAAACGACGCGGGCCACTCGCCCGCGCGAAAAGCTTCAGGGAGTTCTCATGCGATTGGTCCACGCGGTCTCGGCCGCCCTCCTCCTCGTCTCCGCGGCGCCCGCCTTCGCGAGCTCCTGCTCCGAGGAGATCGCGACGCTGGAGCGGCGCCTCGACAGCGCCGGCGCGGAAAAGGTGACCGGCAAGGAGCCGGTGGGCGGCACGACCTCGTCGAATTCCGACAAGGCGCTGTCCGCGCCGCCCGGGGGCAAGCCCAGCGACCCGTCGACGACCTCCACCGCCGGCGGCGTTAAGGAGGCTCGCGACCTCGTCGAGAAGGCGCGCGGCGAGGACAAGGCTGGCAAGGCCGATGCCTGCCGCGACACCATCATGAAGGCCAAGGAGAAGGCCGGCGCGCTGCCGTAGCCGCTTCGCCGCGTCCGCAACGAACGGTCAGGGCGGCTCTCGCGAGCCGCCCTGTCTTCGTTTTCCGGGTCCCGCCTGCCCCGGCCCGGTCAGTACGCGTTCTCGGTCCTGAAGAGGGCGAACGGCGTGGTCAGCAGGATCTGGAGATCGAACAGCACCGACCAGTTCTCGATGTAGTACAGGTCGTGCTCGACCCGGCGCTGGAGCTTCTCGCTGGTGTCGGTCTCGCCGCGCCAGCCGTTGACCTGGGCCCAGCCGGTGATGCCGGGCTTGACCTTGTGGCGGGCGAAGTAGCCGTCGACGACCTGGTCGTAGAGCGTGTTGGCGGCCTTCGCCTGCAGCGCGTGCGGACGGGGGCCGACGAGGGAGAGGTCGCCCTTGATCACGTTGAAGAGCTGCGGCAGCTCGTCGAGCGAGGTCTTGCGGATGAACCGGCCGACCGGGGTCACGCGCGCATCGCCCTTGGTCACCATCCTCGCCGCGGTGGCGTCGCAGGCGTCGACGTACATCGAGCGGAACTTGAACACGTCGATCAGCTCGTTGTTGAAGCCGTGGCGCTTCTGCCGGAAGAACACCGGGCCGCGCGAGGTCAGCTTCACCGCGAGCGCGACGCCGATCATCACCGGGGCGAGCGCGGCCAGCATCAGCAGGCCGACCGCGCGGTCGAACACCGTCTTCATCACCACGTCCCAGTCGGCGATCGGGCGGTCGAACACGTCGAGCACCGGCACCGAGCCGAGATAGGAGTAGCTGCGCGGGCGCAGGCGCAGCTTCGTCGCGTGCGCCGAGAGGCGGATGTCGATCGGCAGGACCCAGAGCTTCGAGAGCATCTGCAGGATGCGCCCCTCGGCCGAGATCGGGATCGTGAACACGATCAGGTCGAGGCGCGTGGCGCGGGCGTAGGCGACGAGGTCGCTGACGGTGCCGAGCTTTGGGTATCCCGCGACCACGTCGGTGGAGCGGTCGTCGTTGCGGTCGTCGAACACGCCGACGATGCGGATGCCGCCCTCGCTCTGCGTCTCGAGGGCGGCGATGAGCTCCTCGGCGGCCTTGCCGCCGCCGACGATCGCGGTGCGCCGGTCGAAACGGCCATTCCGGGTCTGCGCCACGATCACGCGCGACAGGACGAACCGGCCGGTCAGCAGCAGGCCGAGGCCGCCGGCGAAGTAGGCGGCCAGCCACAGGCGGGAGTAATGGTCGGCGACCTTGGCCAGCACGAGGCCGGTCGCCACCAGGAGGAAGGCGAGCATCCAGCCGGCCGAGATCTTGATCGCGGTCTTGAAGAAGGTGCGGAACGCGCCGATCCGGTAGGTGCCGGCGGCCTGGAAGGCGGCGATCGCCAGGGCGGCCACCGCGACGACCGCCCCGGCATAGGTCAGCCCGAACGGAACCACGCCGCGCAGCAGCGTCAGGTGCAGACCCGCGCCGAGGCAGCCGATCAGGACGAACTCCGCCGCCCGCACCAGCCCTGCGATCACCACCGGCGAGATCGCCTGGGCCGGGAGGACGGAGACCGTCTCGGCCAGCGGCGCCGCCTGCGGCGCGGGCTCGGCGAAGCGGGCCGCCGCGGTCTCGCCGTGTCCGGCGACCTTCAGAAGATCACGGACGTCGAAGGCACTCATCGGTCGCTTCCCAGCAGTCCAGCGGGCTAGTTCCTGCCGGGAAGTGTCTCAAACCGACCTATCGGATTACTTAAAGCTGCAGGCGCCGCCGCCGTCCTTCTGCGCGCCCGCGACGGACGGGAATCACGTTCGTGCGAGGGTCCGGGGCTCAGGCGGCCCCGACGCGGGCCGGCTCGGCGGATGCCGCGGGGCGGCGGGCCCGGAAGGCGGCGGCGTAGCCCGAGAGCACGTCGGCGCCCATCCGCTCCATCGAGAAGCGCTGGCGCACCGAGTCGCTCAAGGTCCGGAACCGGGCGACGCGGCTCTCGGGCGCCTCGTCGAGGACGCGGGCGATCGCCCGCTGCAGCGCGACCGGATCGCGGGCCGGGACGAGATCGCCCGCGGCCGAGCCGAAGATCTCGGGGATGCCGCCGACATCGGTGGCGACCAGCGGCTGGGCGGCCGCGGCGGCCTCGAGCACCACGTAGGGGAGGGACTCGGCAAAGGACGGCACCACCATGATCCGTCCGCGGGCGAGGACGGAGCGGATCGCCTGGGCCGGCTCGAAGGCGATGGCGCCGGCGAGGCCGAGGGCTTCGGCCTTGGCCTGGAGCTGCCCGGCATCCGGGCCCGAGCCGACCATCAACAGCCGGACCCGGCGGCCCTCGGCGCGCAGAAGCGCCAGGGCCTGAAGCAGGATCGGCAGCCCCTTGGCGTCGCGCAGCTCGCCCACGTAGAGCAGGTCGAACGGGTCGGCCGCCGGCGTCACGGGCGCGAACTCGGCCTCGCTCAGGCCGTTGTGGACGATGCGGCTGACGCGGCCGTGGGTGCCGACATAGGCGCGGTGGCGCCCGGCGACGTACTCGCTCTCGAACAGGAACACGTCGGTCCGGCGGGCGAGGAGACCCTCGGCGCCCATGTAGACCCGGTGCAGCAGGCTGCCGGGCCGGTAATTGTAGCTGCCGCCATGCGGGGTGTAGGCGCGGATCACGGGCCGACCGCGGGGAACGTGGGCGAGGCGGGCGTAGACGCCGCCCTTGGCGCCGTGCCCGTGCAGCACGTCGGCGGCTGCGGCGTCGGCGCGGGCCGCCACCGCGCGCAGGCAGGCGAGGTCGGACGGGTGCGGGTTGCGCCGCATCGGGATCCGGGTGACGCCGAGGGCGAGGCAGGGCGCGAGATCGGCCAGCGCCCGGACGGCGCGCTCGCCGCCGGTGGTCGCGTCGCACACGATCCCGACGCGGTGGCCGGCCGCGGCCTGGAGCCGTGCGAGGTCGACCACGTGGCGGAACAGGCCGCCGACGGGCGCGCGGAACACGTGCAGGATGCGGCGGGGCTCGGCATCCGAAGGGCTGACGGACGGGGTCACGGCGGACGTCTCCAGGCCGGCGCGTTCGGCCGGCCTCGCCTGCGTGCCATGCCGGCCCTGTCCAGCCGGTTAAGCGCGGGTGCCGGCCCGAATCGGCCGGGCCGCAGCGCCGCCTTTTCCCGATGCGAGGGTCAACGGTCGCCTAACGCGCCGGCTTCCATCCCCTTCGCACGAGCGGGCGCCTCAGAAGAACCGCTCCTTGATGACGATCGTGTCGCCGGGGCGCACGGGATAGGTCATCGGCACGATGCCCGAGACCAGTCCCTCGCGGCCGGCCTCGTTGGTCGGCTCGAGGCCGGGGCCGGAGGCGGCGCCGCCCTTGCCCTCGCGGGTGAGCACGGCGTAGTCGCGCGCCGCCCGCGGGCCGAACCCGGCGGCGATCGCCACCGCGGTCTCGACGGTCATGCCGTTGACGAAGGGATACTGCCCCGAGGTGGTGACCTCGCCCAGGATGTAGAACGGGCGGTAGGCGTCGACCTCGACGGTGACGTGCGGCTCGCGCACGAAGCCGGCGGCGAGCTTGGCCTCGATGGTGCGCGCGGCCTGCCCCGTGGTCTGCCCGCCGATCTGGACGACGCCGATCAGCGGCATCGCGATGCGGCCGCCGCCGTCGACCGCGTAGATGTTGGACAGGTTGTCCTGCCCGAACACGATGACGCGGAGCTTGTCGCCGGCCGCGAGCGGGTAGCGCGCGCCGATCGAGCCGGTGCCGGTGGCGTCGAGCTGGGCGGTCCGGTAGTCCGGCCGCAGGCAGCCGCCGAGCCCGAGGCTGGCGGCGAGGACGAGGAGGAGTACGCGTCGGTTCATCACCACAGCCGTCGTGATTGCCTGATCGGTCGTGGCGTAATCCGTTAAGGTTAAGAAATGCTGTCGCCCCGCGTCGGAGCAGTCCGCATCGGGCCGGCCTTAACTCTCAGGCAACCTTAACAGGTTCTATTGATCTCACGTGTTGATGCGCGGGCACAGTCGCGGCCCGGCATCGCCAAGAGATCGTGCCATGTCCCGAATCGCCCCGCGCGCGGCCGCCTTCAGCGAGAGGCCGGCCTTCGCCGAAAGGCCGGCCCCGGCCGACGGCATCAGCCTGGCCCAGGTTCCCGCGCTGCTGCGCCGGTCCTGGCACTGGATCGCGGTGCCGACGCTGGTCGTCGCGGGGCTGTCGACGGTGTTCGTCCAGGTGGTCTCGCCGCGCTACACCGGCGAGGCCAAGCTGCTGCTGGAGAGCCGCGAGGCCGCCTTCGCCCGCACCGCCACCGAGCGCGCCGAGCAGGTCCCGCCGATCGACGAGCAGGCGGTGGCGAGCCAGGTCCAGGTGATGATGTCGCGCGACCTCGCCCGCGAGGCGATCCGCCGGCTGAACCTCGTCGGCAACCCGGAATTCGATCCGAGCGCCGGCACCATCGGCCCGGTCCAGCGCACCCTGATGATGCTCGGGCTCGCCAAGAACCCCCTCGACCGTCCGGCCGAGGACCGGGTGCTGGAAGCCTATTTCGAGCGGCTGCTGGTCTTCCCGGCGGGCAAGTCGCGCATCCTCTCGGTCGAGTTCCGCGCGAAGGACGCGGAGCTGGCGGCCAAGGGCGCCAACACCGTCGCCGAGCTCTACATCGCGGCCCTGGAGGCGGCCAAGGTCGACACCGCGCGCTACGCCTCGACCTGGCTCGGCGGCAACATCGACAGCCTGCGCAAGCGCGTCGCCGAGGCCGAGGCGCGGGTCGAGGCCTACCGCGCAGGCAACGGCCTCGTCGGCTCCACCGGCGCCACCGGCCAGCCGCTCAACGCCCAGCAGCTCGGCGAGCTCTCGAGCCAGCTGTCGCAGGCCCGCATCCTGAAGGCGGATCTCGCCGGCCGGGCGAAGGCCGTCAAGGAGATGATCAAGGACGGGCGCGCCTTCGAGATCCCGGACGTCGCCAACAACGAGGTGATCCGGCGCACCGTCGAGAACCGCATCACGATCCGCGGGCAGCTCGCCCTGGAATCGCGCACGCTGCTGCCGGCGCATCCGCGCATCAAGGAGCTGACCGCGCAGCTCCAGGATCTCGACGCCCAGATCAAGGCCTCGGCCGAGCGCGTCGGGCGCACCCTGGAGAACGACGCCAAGATCGCGGCCTCCCGCGTCGAGAGCCTGCAGGCGGCGGTCGACGGCCAGCGCGACGTGGTGGTCAAGGGCAACACCAGCGAGATCCAGCTGCGCGCCCTCGAGCGCGAGGCCAAGGTCCAGCGCGAGCAGCTCGAATCCTACCTGTCGCGCTACCGCGAGGCCGCCGCCCGCGACGGCGAGAGCGCGACGCCGGCCGACGCGCGCATCATCTCGCGGGCGGTGACGCCGGAGATCCCGTCCTTCCCCAAGAAGCTGCCGATCGTCGCCTTCGCCACCCTGCTGACGCTGATGCTCGCCGCCGGCGCGGTCATCGCCCGCCACCTCCTGTCCGATCCGACCGGCGGCGGGCGGCGCGAGCGCGAGGCGGTGGCGGCCGATGCGCACGCCACGGCCGAGCGGCCCGAGCGCTTCGCCTTCCCCGAGGCCGTCCCCCCCGCCCACTGGGCCGCGGCCGAGATCGCGCCGCGCGCCGCGGCGCCGCGCTTTGCCGACCCTGCCTTTCCCGAGCCGGCATCGGCCGGGCGCGCGTCGGCCCATTCCGCGTCGGCCGAAGCGCCGGCCGAGGAGGCCGAAGCCGCGCCCGAACCCGTCCTGCCCGTCGCCGCGACGCCCGAGCCGGCGCCGCCCCGCGCCGCGGCGTTCGATCTCGCGCCGCTGATCGCCCGCCTCGAAGCCGGTCCGCGTGCCGGCAGCGGGCGCACCCTCCTCGTCGTCGAGACCGCGGGCCCCGGCCGGCCTGCAGCAGGCCCGAGCCTCGTCGAGGCGATCGAGGCGGCGCTCTCGGGCCGGGCCTCCGCGCTCTCGGTCGACCTGAACGGACCGGCCTCCGACGCCGACGCGCCGGGCCTGACGGATCTCGTCGCCGGGGAGGCCGCCTTCCTCGACGTGATCCAGGCCGAACGCGGCTCCGGGCTGCACCGGATCGCCGCCGGCTCGCTGGAGACCGAGGTGCTGCTCGAGGAGCCAGACGCGGTGGCGATCACCGTCGAGGCGATGGCCGAGGCCTACGACTGGGTGGTCTGCCGCCTGCGGGCGGAGCCGGGCGCGCACGCCCTGCTCCCCGCCCTCGGCGGCCTGATGGACAGCGTGATCATCGCCTCGAACGCGGCCCTCGACGATCCCGATCTCGGCGACCTGTTCGCCAGCGCCGAGGATTCCGGCGCGGGCCAGGTCCTCGTCGCCCAGGACCGGCCGGCTCAGGCCCGCGCCGTCCGCACCGAGCCGATGGCGCTGCGCCTGTCGGCGGCGTGACCGGAGCCCCGCCGTCTCCGTGCGGAGACGGCGAGGCCTCGAGCCGCTTCAACCGCCCTTCATCCGCCGCAGGCGCCGGACGAGGGCGAACAGGCGCGGGTCGCGCTTGATCCGGCGCTTGAGCCGGGTGAGACGCGTCGCCACGAACCCGTAGGCGTGGCCGCGCAGCGTCACCGGCAGCGTCGCCTCCACCAGCGGGATGGTCTCGTCGCAGACGCTCGCCTTGTAGCGGGCCTCGCCGACGCCGAGGTCGAAGGCGCGGCGCCCCTGCGCGGCCTGGTCGCGCACGAGGTGGTGGAGCAGCAGGTCGCCGGGGCTGAAGCGGGCGATCTCGGGGTCGGCGTCGAACGCCGTCATCATGCCGCTGTAGCGCGCCCCGTCGACCGCCCCGCCGAAGGTCGCGAGCACGCGGCCGGTCGCCTCCAGCACCAGTGCGTGGATCTCGACCGCCGGGTTCTCGCCCGCGGTGGCCGCCGTGAGGAAGGCGCGGATCGCGGGGTCGGCATAAGGGTCGGCGATGCCCATCGCGGCGAAGCGTGCCGCCTTCTGAGCGTAGAAGGCCGACAGGAACCGCGCGGCCTCGGCGCCGTCGGCGGCCTTGCGGTAGGCGAGGGCGCCGTGCGCCTCGACGAGGCGCTTCTCCTTGGAGCGCAGCTTCTTGCGCGCGTCGGCGCTGAAGGCGCGCTTGAGCGTCGATTCGGGATCGGGCCCGAGCATCATTCCGTAGCCGTCGCTCGGCGCCGCCTCGCCGCGGATCGCCAGCGGGTTGACCGCCCCGTCCCAGGTGCGGGGCTGGTGCCCGAGCGCGTAGACGTCGATGCCGGCGGCGCGCCCGACCAGGCCGAGCGCCGCGATCACGTCCTCGGCCGGCACCGCGGCGGCGTCGCGGGCGGCGAAGAGCGGCAGGTGGTAGTTGGCGTGGTCGCCGCCGAGCGTCCGGGCGATCGCGATCCCGCGGTGGCGCTCGACCGCCAGCGGCAGCAGGATGCGCGGCCGGCCGGCGGCATCGCGCAGGACGACGATCCGCAGCGCGCCGGGGGCGACGGCTGCGCCGGCATAGGCGCGGACCCAGGCGAAGCGCTGGTAGGGCGTGGCGAGGCAGGCGGGGTCGGCCTCGAGCCCGCGCCACAGCGCCTCGACGGCATCGAGATCGGTGAAGACCTCGGCGGTGAGGCCGGATCGGGCGCCCGCGCGGGCCATGATCGCTCCTGCGAGATCCCGGTTCATCGGACCGCGTGCCAGAACCGTCATCGCCCATCCCTCGCGCCGGCCTCTCGCGGAGGCGGCAAACCATCGGTCTCGGGCGCCAGTTCTCGTGCGCACGCTCCTAAGCCGGGGTGTACGGCGCGGTGCGATCGAAGCATCGGCGCCGCCCAAGCGACGACGTGGCTAACGCATGGTTGCGACGCGCCTCGGGTCCCGGGATCGCCGGCGAAACCTCAGCCTTTGTTTACATCGAGGCGGGACAAGGAACGGGCGACGCGGCGCGCGGCATCGCCTGCGACGTCCCGCTTCTGCTTCATCGATCTTGCCCCATCGAGGCGGTGCCATGCTGTCGTCCCGAAACCGCCACCGGCTGTTCGAGGCCGGGTTCCGGGCCGTCTCGGCGACGGGGGCCGACCGCTGGCTCGCGCCGGCCGCCTGCGGCCTCGGGGTGATCCTCACCTTCCACCATGTCAGCCCGGAGGCGCCGGGTCCCTACGCGCCGAACCGCCTGCTCTCGATCACGCCGGACTTCCTCGACGCGACGCTGCGCGAGCTCGACGCCCGCGGCTTCGAGGTCGTCGGCCTCGACGAGGTGCCCGAGCGCCTCGCCGCCGCGCGCTACCGGCCGCCCTTCGCGGTGCTGACCTTCGACGACGGCTACCGCGACAACGTCGAGCACGCCCTGCCGGTGCTGCGCCGCCACGGCGTGCCGTGGACGCTGTTCGTCACCAGCGACTTCGCCGACCAGACCGGGCGGCTGTGGTGGATCGAGCTGGAGCGGGCGATCGGCCGGCTGGAGCGGGTCCGCGTCGCGATCGGCACGCGGACGGTCGACCTGCCGGCGCGCAGCCCGCAGGAGAAGGCGCTCGCCTTCGAGGCGGTCTACCGCGACCTGCGCAGCGGCTCGGAAGCGCGGCTGCTCGACGGGATCGCGGCTTTGTGCCGGGAGGCGGGCATCGCCCCCGGCGCGGTCGCCGCCGAGCTCTGCCTGCCGTGGGACGACCTCAGGGCGCTGGGCCGGGACCCGGCGGTGACCTTCGGCGCGCACACGCGCAGCCATCCGATGCTGGCCAAGCACGCGGCCGAGGCGGCGCTCCGCGAGATCGGCGAGGGTCGCGACCGGCTGGCGGCGGAGCTGACGCGGCCGGTGCGGCACCTGTCCTATCCGGTCGGTGATCCGACGTCGGCCGGCGCGCGGGAATTCGCGCTCGCCCGCGACCTCGGCTTCGAGACCGCGGTGACGACGCGGCCGGGCCACCTCTTCCCCGACCATGCCGGCCACCTGCACGCCCTGCCGCGGGTCTCGGTCAACGGCTGCCACCAGTCGCGGGCGGCGCTGGCCGGCCTGCTCTCGGGCGTGCCCTTCCTCGCCTGGAACCGCGGCCGACGCCTCAACGTGGCGTGAGCCCGGCGGACGCGGTCACCGCCGCCGGCGGCGGTGCCGGTAGGACCGGCCCTCGCTGCTGCCCGCGGTGAACACCGCGCTCTGGCGGCCGCGGCGGACGCGGTAGCGCCCGCGCCGGCTGCCGCGGGCCTCCTCGGCCGGCTCGTCGGCCTGGGTCGCGACCGCCGCCGTCGCGGGCAGGGCGGGCGCGGGCGGGGTCTCGCCCGCCGCGTAGCCGCCGGCGACGTTCTTGGCCGCCGGCCCGAACATCGCCAGGCACTGGTTGTAGGCGAGGTCGTTCTTCAGGCGCTCGCACTCGCCGACCGAACGCGGTGTCCCCTGGGCCAGGGCGGTGCCGCCGAGCCACAGGAGGAGCAACCCGGCGAGGGCAGGGGACGGTTTCGGGAGGGGCATGAAGGACATCTGCGAGCGAAGCGGCGCGGTTCGGCCGCTTCTCGCCCCCGAGTGCGGCGAAAACGCGGGCGCCGTCAGCGGTCCGGTCGTTCCATCCACTTGATCAGCGGCATCAGCGGGAAGATCCAGGCGATGCCGAGGATGCTGTAGAGCACGGTCTGGAGCAGGGCCGGCGCCTCGGCGATGCGGCTGTCGGCCAGCGCCATCGCCAGCGGCGCGTAGACGATGACGAAGGCCAGGATCCCGATCGTCCCGATCAGGGTGCGGGTGCGGCGGCGCATGCGATTCCCTTGATGCTCGCCCCGGGGGGTAGCGCCGGCGGCCGGCGATGGCAACGCGTCGGATCGGCGCCGTCAGGGCGATTGCTGAAAGCGATCGCCCTTGTTTTCAGCTGGCCTCAATCGCCGGCGCCCGCCTCCGCGGGCTTGGGCTTTCGCTTCGCTCGACGGTCTCCAGGACATTCGTCCTGAAGACCCCGCTCCGCGCGGCGCCCTTCGCGCCGTGAAGCCGCCCCGGGCGGCTTCACGCGATCGCCCTGTCGACGCCGTCCCGCCGCGGTCCGCGCGCGTGCGGCAACGCCGGACGTTGCCGCGGGCGCCGGCTTTGCCTAACCCGGTGGCGCCCTGTCACCGATCCGAGCGACGACGCCCCGATGAGGCCTGCCGAATCCCCGCGCCGCGAAGGCGCCGTCCGCACGTGGCTCTACCTGCTCGCCGCCCTCGTCGTCGCGATGGTGGCGGTCGGCGGCGCGACGCGCCTGACCGGGTCCGGCCTGTCGATCACCGAGTGGCGCCCCGTGACCGGCGTGGTGCCGCCGCTCTCGGCCGCCGACTGGGCGACCGAGTTCGAGAAGTACCGCGACACGCCGCAATACCGCATCCTCAACCAGGGCCTGGGCCTGTCCGACTTCAAGGTGCTGTATTTCTGGGAATGGGGGCACCGCCTGCTCGGTCGGATCGTCGGCCTGGTGTTCTTCCTGCCGCTGATCGCGTTCTGGTGGCGCGGCATGCTGAGCCGGCGCCTCGGCCTCGGCCTGCTGACGCTCGGCATCCTCGGGGGCGCGCAGGGCGCGATCGGCTGGATCATGGTGGCCTCGGGGCTGCAACCCGGCATGACCGCCGTGGCGCCGATCAAGCTCGCCCTGCACCTCACCATGGCCAGCCTGATCCTGGCGGGCCTCGTCTGGCTCGCCGCCGGCGAGCGCAGCGAAAGCGTCGCCCCGGCCCGACCCCGCCTGCGCGCGGTCGCGCTCGCCCTGCCGGCGCTGGTGCTGGCGCAGATCTTCCTCGGCGGCCTGGTCGCCGGCTCCCATGCCGGTCTCGTCCACAACACCTGGCCGACCATGGACGGCGCCCTGATCCCGCCGGCCGAGACGCTGTTCTCGGTCAGGCCCTGGATCGAGAACTTCGTCGACAACGTCACCCTGGTCCAGCTCAACCACCGGCTGACCGCCTACCTGCTCCTCGCCGTCGCCCTCGCGCACGCGGTCGACGCGCGGGTCGCCGCCCCGGGCAGCGCGGTCGCGCGGCGCGCCACCGGCGTCGCCGGGCTCGCCTTGGCCCAGGCCGGGCTCGGCATCGCGACGTTGCTGATGGCCGTGCCGCTCTGGGCGGCCCTGGCGCACCAGGTGCTGGCGATGGCCGTCCTGGTGATGGCGACCGTCCATGCGCGCCTGAGCCGCGGCCTCGTGCGCGCGACGCGCACGACCGGCCCGGCGATCGCCCCGTTCGGCTTCGAGGCGCTCGCCGGACGCGGCGCCTAACGGTGGCTCGGAGGCCCGCTTCCCCGATTCAGGATGAATGTTGAGCCTGATCGGTGGAAAAGTCGGGACGGCTCGGCGCTGCGTGGTCTGCCGGTGGAACGAGTGTCATCGAAACGGCTTAGCCTCGATGCGTTGCAGGAGGCTGTGATGTTCCTGGCCGAAGACGGACGACCGGTTGGTCTCACCTGGCACTATACGCCGCGCGAGATCGTCGCCGACGGGGTGGTCCACGGCCTCGGGGTGCTCCTCGGCCTCGCCGGGGCGGTGGCCCTGGTGTCGATGGCGCTGACGGAGCATCTCGGCACGTCCGAGCGGGTCGCGGTGGCGGTCTACGCCACCGCCCTGGTCTCGATGCTGGCGGTCTCGGCGACCTACAACCTCTACCCGGTCGGCCCGCGCAAATGGCTGCTGCGCCGCGCCGACCACGCGCTGATCTACCTGATGATCGCCGGCACCTACACGCCGCTCGTCGCCCTGGTCGGGACCGGGCCGACGGCGTGGGCGCTCCTCGCCTTCGTGTGGATCGTGGCCGGGATCGGCATCGCGGTGAAGCTGCTGCTGCCCGGCCGCTTCGACCGGCTGTCGATCGGCCTCTACCTGCTCCTCGGCTGGTGCGGCCTGTTCGCCTACGAATCGGTGATCGCGGCGCTGCAGCCGACCGCTTTGTGGATGCTCGCGATCGGCGGCCTGCTCTACTCGGTCGGGGTGATCTTCCACGTCTGGCGCAAGCTTCCGTTCCAGAACGCGATCTGGCACGCCTTCGTGCTCGCGGCCGCCGCCTGCCATTACGGCACGGTCTGGGCGAGCCTGACCGGCGCCGCGGTCAGCTGATCCTCCGCGAATGACAGGATCGGTCGGCGCCTCAGGGCGCCACCGTCCACGGGCTGATGACGCGCATCGAGGCCTGTTGCGGCATCAGGGTCGCGGGCGTGCGCGGCGTGGATTTCAGCCGCTCGACGAACTTGCGCGCCTGGTCGGCCGGCAGCGCCGAGGCGGGCGCCATCAGCGCCGCCAGCTGCTTGCGGGTGCCGCGGTCGACGTAGGCCGAACGCTCGACCGAGGCGAAGTCGCGCATCGTGTGGGCCGCATCGGGATCGCCGGTGAACACGCGGGCTCCGCTGCTCAGCACCACGATGTCGCCGGGCCGCAGCGTCTCGTCCTTCATCAGGGCGGCGGCGGCGCCGCCCGTCATGTCGATCGGCTTCTGGCGATCGGTGATCCGCACCTTCAGCGGCTCCGCGGCGGGCAGGGCGGCGTAGCGGGTCCGCGGCCGCAGCCGCGGCGACATCGCCCGGCGGATACGCGGACGGTACGCGCCGCCGGAATAGGCCGGCTGGCTCGGCTCGGGCGCCTGCGCCTGCGCCGCCGGGCGGGCCCCACCGAACAGCGCCTCGAAGAAGCCGAGCTCGGCCGCCTGCGCCTGGGCGACGCCGCCGGCGACGAGGCCACCGGCGAGCACGGTGGCGAGGACGCGACGGTTCAAGGACGACGTCATCGATCCCTCCAAGGATGCGCGGGCAGAGAAATGAGGTGAACCGCACGGCGCGTGCGATGCGACACCCCGTTAACGGCAACTTAAACGCGACAGTTCCGCGAAGTTTGCACGCGAATTCGCGGGCGGGCGCACCGGTCGAACGCATGGCGGAAGGCGCGGGCCCGATCGCATCGGGTCGCCCGAAACGTCCGGACGGATATCGGTGGTTGCTGCGTCGGGCGTCAGGCCGGCGCGGCCTGCTCGCCCTCGCCGATGCAGTCGAGCGCGCGCTCGACGGCGCTGACCGCGTCGAGCAGGTGCTGGACCGTGCGCTCGACCTCGAGCGCCGGGCGGCCCATGGCGGCGGCGCGGGCGCTGACGTCCTCGAGCTGCTCGAGCAGCGTGAGAAGGTCTCCGGCGACGGCGACGACCTCGCAACGGGCGAGCTGCTGCACGGGGGTGCGCGGGCGGAAGGGCAGGACGTTGCTCATGAAGGCTTTCGGCTCATCACGGTCGTTGTCGCCGGAACGCGCCCGCTTGGCCAGGGTCGCACCGCCGCTCCTCCACACGAATGCCCGGTTTCGCGGCCGCAAAGCCACGCCGTGGTGACTTTTCCGTGGCCGGGCGACATCACATCCCCGGCAACCGATTCACGCGATCGGCACCGCCTTGACGCGGACACACTGGCCCGACACCTCGGCCCGTCATTCCCGCGCCTTCCCTCCCGATCACGCCCCAGGACCCGCGATGCGCCTCGTCCCGACCGTTCAGACACTCGCTCCCTTCGCCCTCGCGGCCGCCCTGGTCGGCGGCCTCGGCGCCTGCAACAGCGTCGACGGCCCCGACAGCCGCAGCGGCCTGGCGGAGACCTTCAACACCGACAACTACCGGCGCTCGAACGACACCAACGGCACGCAGACCCGGCCCGACGTGAACCGCCTGTACACCCAGCCCTCGATCCCCTCGATCGCCAACCGCGGCTACTGATCCCCGGTTCGCTCCGCATCCGCGGCCCGGGGCGCCCTAGCGCTTGGCCAGGGCGTCGGCGAAGGCCGCGATGCGGTTGCGGGCGTAGGTCGGCAGGCCGGCGCTGATCGAGGTGCCGGTGTTGAAGCTCGAATTGCCCATCAGCACCTGCGCCGGCAGCAGGTTCCTGAGCACGGGGACGCGGGCGTATTCCGCCTTGCGGTCGAGGACGTCGCCCTTGATCGCCAACGCCATGTAGGTGGTCACGACGGTCTTGGTCGGGTCGCCCGGCATCGGCTGGAACACCGCCAGGAACTTGCCGAAGCGCAGGATCTGGTTGACCCAGAAGATCGTCTGCTCCAGCCCGCCCGTGACGGTGGTGTCGACCTTCGTCAGCGCCCCGAGGCCGGCCGCCCGATCGGGGGCGAGGGTGCGCAGCTCGCTCTGGAACGTCACGAACTCGGCGATCTTCTTCGCGCCGCCCTCCTCCAGCTTGTTGGCGAGCTTCACCCCGAGCGGCAGCTTGCCCTCGAGGTCGTAGCGCGACTCGATGCAGACCGTGCCCGGCTCGCACCACGGGCGGTCGGGACGGCGGGCGAAGGCCGCGGCGGGGTCCTTGGTCGGCGTCACGTCGGCGGGGTCGAGGGCCTTGTGCTTGATCGCCGGGTCCATCGCCTGCACGAAGCCGAGACGGGCCAGCGCCGCGAGGTCGATCGCCTCGGGGGGCCGCGCCACCACGAAGCGCCCCTCGGCGACGTAGACCTTCAGCGTCTCGTGCCGGGGCTTGGCCACGCCGTTCACGGTGGTGGTGTAGTCCGGCTCCTTGTAGCCGGGGAAGGGCGAGAGCGCGGCCGCCTCCGCAGGCTTGGTCCGGACCCAGTCGAGGTAGGGCGTCAAGCCGTTCTCCGGCGTCGACGGGTTGTCGCGGTGGTCGCTCACCAGGATCGCGCCGGGCTTGAGCGTCGTCGGATCGACGGCGGTGATCGAGGCGACCTCGCGGATCCGCCCGGCGGCGGCCGGCGTCGCCGCCATGCCCGGCTGCGCGGGCGACGGTGCCGGCGCCTGGGCCATCGCGCATGGGGCGCCCGAGAGCACGAGCCCCGGGAGCACGAGCAAGGGCAGGGCAAGGCGAGCCGGAAGCTGCATCCGCACGAAAGGAACCTCGATGGGAAAGGGGGAGGGGCGGCGGCGTCAGTAGCGCGGGTCGTCGCCGAACAGGTAATCGGGGTCGCGCCGCCGCGGCCGGGCATCGTCGTCGCCGAAGGGCGAGCGCGCCGTCTGGCCGGGCCAGAGCCGGGAGCCGCCGTCGAGGTCGCCCTGGGCCCGGCGGCTGCGCATCGCCGGGCGCCGGTCGCCGAACGGGTCGAGCAGGTCGGCATCGGGCGCGCGGTTGCCGTAGGCGTCGCCGGCGACGTCGGCGCCGTCCTCGAGGCCCGAGAGGTCGCCGTCCTCCGCGTCCGGCCGCATCGCGTAGGCGTTCTCGCGCGGCAGCAGCTTGTACTGCGTGTCGGCCATGCGGCCGTCGGCGGCCTTGCGGAAGTGCTCGGTGAACCCGCCGCCCGAGACGCGCTGCCCGCTGCGCGGGTCGATCGAGAGGTCGACGAGCATCTGCCGCGCCTCCGGGGAGGGCGGGGCCAGCGGGGTCTTGGCCACGCCGTTGGCCCAGGCGGCCTGGAAGATCGCGGAGGCGATCGGCACGGAGACGTGGCCGCCGGTCTGGCCGCGGCCCAACGTCTTGCGGGTGCCGTCGGCGTTGTCGTAGCCGACCCAGACCACCACCGTGACCTCGTTGGTGAAGCCGGCGAACCACGCGTCGTTCTCGTTCTCCGAGGTGCCGGTCTTGCCGGCCACGAACTGCGAGACCCGCGCCAGGGCCGCCGCGGTCCCGTGGTTGGTCACGCCCTGGAGCATGGTCTTGAGCTGGTAGAACGCGACCCGGTCGGCCGAGCCGATCCGCACCGGCTCGCGGGCCGCGTGGGCGTAGACCGTCCTGCCGTCGCGCTCGATCCCTTCGAGGGCGTAGGGCGCGGTGCGGGCGCCCTCGTTGGCCACCGCGGCGTAGAACCCGGCGAGGTCGATCATCCGCACCGGCTGGGCGCCCAGCACGAACGGGTAGTACGGCTCGCAGGCGGCGTAGATCTGCGCTTCGAGCGCGATGTCGCAGACCCGCTTGAGGCTGGCCGGCGCCTTGTCCGCGATCCCGCCCTGGAGGAGGCGGGCGGTGACGAGGTTCTTGGAGAATTCCAGGCCGCGCCGCAGGGTCGTCGGGCCGGAGCCGCCGCCCTCGTAGTTCTTCGGCGACCATGCGTCGCCGACCCCGCCGATCGGCGGCAGGGTCACGGGCGCGTCCATCACCAGGGTGTTGGGCTGCAGGCCGGCGTTCAGCGCGGCGAGGTAGGTCAGCGGCTTCAGGGTCGAGCCGGGCTGGCGCACCGCCTGCGTCACGCGGTTGAGCTGGCTCGCCGGGTAGGAGAACCCGCCGGCCATCGCCAGGATGCGGCCGGTGCGGTTCTCCAGCACCAGGGCCGCGCCCTGCACCGACGGCTTCACGCGGATCTCGGCGCGCAGACCTTTGCCGTCCCGCAGCTTCACCCGGACGACGTCGTACGGCTGCAGCCTGCCGCGGGCGATGCCGGGGTCGAGCAGGGCGACGCGGCCGTCGCCGAGCCCGACCTTCACGCCGTTGCGGCCGGTCTCCAGCACCACGGCGAGCGGCCAGCGCACGTCGTAGAGCACCGGCCGGGCGCTCTCGAGCGCCCGCAGCCACACCGGCTTTTCGGCGGGCGCCGCCGCGGCGACCGGCTTTCCGCGCGCCGGCCTGCCGACGGCCGCCTTCGCCGCCTCGGGTTTCGCCTCCGCCCCGGTCACGCCCGGCAGCGATTGCGGTGCCGCCTCGGGGGCGGGCGTCGCCGCCCCGAGCTTGCGCACGCTGTCGGCGAGGTTGAACTCCGGCCCGGAGAAGGTCTGGCGCCCGGTGCCGCGCTCGTAATTCGCCAGCCCGTCCTGCAGCGCGCCCTCGACCGCCCGCTGCAGCCCGGCATTGATGGTCGAGCGCACGGTGAAGGACGAAGCGGTGAGCGAATCGAGGCCGGCGAAGGTGCGGGCCTCGCGGGTGAGATGATCGACCACGTAGAACCCTGAATCCCGCCGCGCGGTCTCGATCGGCTTCAGCCCGAGGTCGGAGGCGACGGCCGCCGCCATCTCGGCCTCGGTGATCGCCCCCTCCTCCTTGAGGCGGGCGAGCACGTAGGCGCGGCGCTCGCGGGCGCGCTCGGGGTACTTGTCGGGGCTGTAGAAGTTGGGGCCCTTCGGCATGCCGGCGAGAAGCGCCGCCTCGGGCAGGGTGAGCTCGCCCACCGACTTCCCGAAATAGCTCCTGGCGGCCATCTCGATGCCGTAGGCGCCGCGGCCGAGATAGATCCCGTTGAGGTAGAGCCCGAGGATCTGCGGCTTGCCGAGGATGCGCTCCAGGCGGGAGGCGACGATCATCTCGCGGATCTTGCGCTCGTAGGTGACGTCGTCGCCCACCGAGAGGTTCTTCACCACCTGCTGCGTGATGGTCGAGCCGCCGGCCGGGCGGCCCGGGGCGGCGAGGTTTCCGATGAAGGCGCGGATCACCCCGCGCTCGTCGATGCCGTGGTGGCTCTCGAAGCGCTTGTCCTCGGCGGCGATGAAAGCTTGTCGGACCAGTTGCGGCACGTCGCCGATCGGCACGACGAGGCGGCGGCCGTTCGGCTCGAAGGTCTCGGCGAAGGGCTTTCCCGAGGCGTCGAGGATGCGGGTCATGCCCGGCAGCGCCTTGTCGCGCAGGGCCTCGGCGGTCGGCAGGTCGGTGGTCGCCTTGTTGTAGAATTCGATCACCTCGCGGGCGTCGAACGGCGAGGTCTTGGGGTTCTCGCCCTTGCAGAACTGCTTGTAGCTCGTGTTCAGCTCGCCGATGTCGAGCCCGTGCAGGATCTTCGGCGCCGCCGGCCCCGCCACCGCGCTCGGGTCCTCCATCGCGGTGGAGATCAGCTCGTCGAGGTTGATGTCCTCGATGTCGAAGGCTTTTCGCATGTGCGCGCAGCCGTCGCGCAGGATCTGCACGACCTGCGGACCGTCGACGGCAGGGTCGAACCGGGTCCTTACCGCATCGGGCTTGGTCGTGACCTGGCTCAGCGTCAGGGCGGTCGCGAACAGCTTGATCAGGATGGTGTTCATGAAATCCGGGGCACCGGGCTCTTCCACGTGCGCCCCGAACCTGCGGGCGTCGCCCTGAACAGGGCGTGCACAACGCGGCTGTTTTAAGGAGCGTGCCTCGCCCCGGGCTTGTGCGCGGCTGCGTATTGACGCTTCGTATGGACACGTTACGGTGCGCTGCGATGTTCGAGTGGGATGAGGCCAAGCGGCTCGGCAACCTTGCCAAGCACCGGCTCGATTTCGTCAGGGCGGACCTCCTGTTCGACGGTCGCGCCCGGCTCGACCTGCCGTCGACGCATGCGCCCGAGCCGCGCATGATCACCGTCGCCCGCCGAACTCGACGGGGTGTTCGTCGCCCTGGTCTGGACATGGCGCGGCGATCGGCGTCGCGCGATCTCACTCCGGAGGGCACGTCATGAGGAACGAGCCGCATATCGTCAGCTATACGGCTGAGGAACTGACCGCGATGCGGAGGGACGGCGAGGACCGGACAGACTGGGAGGCCGTGAAGGCCATGACCGATGCCGAGGTCGAGGCCGCGGTCGCCTCCGACCCCGACGAGGCGGGGCTGGAGATCGACTGGAGCAAGGCGGTGTTCCACCCCGAGTCGCGCAAGAAGCCGATGACCATCCGGCTCGACGCCGACGTCCTGGCCTTCTTCCAGGGCCAGGGACGCGGATATCAGACCCGGATCAACGCCGTGCTGCGCGCCTACATGGAGCATGCGCGGAAGTAGCGGACTGGCCGGCTTCCTCCGTCCCGCCGCGCGCGTCGGGCCCCCTTCGACCTCGCGAGGCCCGATGATCACCGACCTCTGGTACAAGAACGCCGTCATCTACTGCCTGTCGGTCGCCACCTTCATGGATGCCGACGGCGACGGGATCGGCGATTTCGCCGGGCTGGAGCGGCGGCTCGACTACCTCCAGGGGCTCGGCGTCACGGCGGTGTGGCTGATGCCGTTCCAGCCCTCGCCGAAGCGCGACGGCGGCTACGACATCGCCGACCATTACGGGGTCGACCCGGATTACGGGTCGCTCGGGGACTTCGTGGCCTTCACCCACGCCGCCAAGCAGCGCGGCCTGCGGGTGCTGATCGACCTCGTGGTCAACCACACCTCGGACCAGCACCGCTGGTTCCAATCCGCCCGCTCCGACCCGGATTCGCCCTATCGCGACTGGTACGTCTGGTCGAAGGAGAAGCCGGCCAACGCCGACGAAGGCATGGTGTTTCCCGGCGTCCAGACGACGACCTGGACCTGGGACGAGGCGGCGGGCGCCTACTACTTCCACCGCTTCTTCGACTTCCAGCCCGACCTGAACACGGCCAACCCCGCCGTGCTGGCCGAGATCCTGAAGATCATGGGCTTCTGGATCGAGCTCGGGGTCTCGGGCTTCCGCATGGACGCGGTGCCCTTCGTCATCGCCGAGAAGGGCGCCGACGTGACGGGCGCGCCGCGCGAGCAGTTCGACATGCTGCGCGACTTCCGCGAGTTCCTGCAATGGCGCAAGGGCGACGCGATCATCCTGGCCGAGGCCAACATCCTGCCCCGCCAGGACCTCGACTATTTCGGCGACGACGCCGACCGCGCGCACATGATGTTCAACTTCCAGGTCAACCAGGCGACCTTCTACGCGCTGGCGGCCCACGACGCGCGGCCGCTCGTCAAGGCGATCGAGCGGACCAAGCCCCGGCCGCTCTCCTGCCAGTGGGGCATCTTCCTGAGGAACCACGACGAGCTCGACCTCGGTCGCCTGACCGAGAAGCAGCGCCAGACCGTCTTCGAGAGGTTCGGCCCCGACAAGGGCATGCAGCTCTACGACCGCGGCATCCGGCGCCGCTTCGCGCCGATGCTCGACGGCGACCCGCGCCGCATCCGGCTGGCCTACTCGCTGATGTTCACGCTGCCCGGCACCCCGGTGCTGCGCTACGGCGACGAGATCGGCATGGGCGACGACCTGACCCTGAAGGAGCGCGACTGCGCCCGCACGCCGATGCAGTGGACGCCCGAGGCGCAGGGCGGCTTCACCCGGTCGGCGACGCCGACCATGCCGCCGATCGACCACGGCGCCTACGGCTACGCGCACGTCAACGTCGCGGACCAGCGCCACGAGACCGGCTCGCTCCTCAACTGGATGCAGAGCATCATCCGCCTGCGCAAGGAGGCGCCGGAGATCGGCTGGGGCGATGTCACCGCGCTCGAGACCGGCCAGCCGGCCGTGCTGGCGCTCCGCTACGACTGGCGCGGCAACGCGGTGCTGTGCCTCCACAACCTCGGGCCCGGCCCGACCGAGGTCGCGCTCGACACCGGCGTCCCCGCGCCGGACGGCCTGCTGCTGATCGACCTGCTCACGGGCGAGCGCAGCGAGGCGGACGATGCCGGGCGCCACGGCCTCTACCTGGAGGGCTACGGCTATCACTGGTTCCGGGTCGGCGGGCTCGACGCGCTACTGAAGCGCAAGCCGACCTGACCGGCGCCTCGCGCTTGCCGCCGCGGCAGGGTAGGGGAGACCGGGAAGCGAGAACCCGATGCCCCGACGCCCCCCACTTTCGCCCGACGCGACCATCGCCGACGTGCTGCCCGACCTCGAGGACGGCGAGGCCTATCTCCGCGCGGTGCTCGCCACCATGCGGATGTGCCAGAAGCATTTCGGCGACGCCGTGGTGCGGATCGGGGTGACCGCGAAGGGCGGCCCGCCCTCCTACCGGATCGACCGCCCGGCGCCCGACGGCGCGGAGGCGCTGGTGCTGTTCGGCGCCTATGGCGGCCGCTCGCACGACCGCTTCACCCAGGTGAACACCGCCGAGACCCGCTGGAGCAGCCGGGCGCTGGGCATGGCGGAGATGCTGGCGCTCCACGACGGCTTCCGCCGGCCGAAGGGCGGGGCGGCCGACTGAGCGAGACCCCGAGAGCATCGTCCTCCCGCGCGCCCCATCGACCGCGCGCGACGAGGCTCAGAATCGCAGCCGCATCCCGGTCATGAAGGTCCGCGGCGGGCCGGCGAAGATCGTGCCGCTCGTGTTCGCGAGCACGGCGCGGCCGTTCTGCAGGCCGCTGACGGGGCTCAGCGTGTTCGCCAGCGGGTTGGCGGCGCCGACATAGGCGGTGTCGAGGACGTTGCGGACCTCGCCGTAGAGGTCGAGGCGCCGGACGTCGCCGACGAGCGCCGTCGCGTAGTGGACGTTGAGGTTCAGGACCGCGAAGCCCGGCACCCGCAGCAGGTTGGCGTTGTCGAGGAAGGATCCGTCCTGCGCCACCGCCTCGGCGTAGGCGCCGAGGCCGGCGAGCGGCCCGGCCGGCACGTCGTATCCGATCCGGGCGAGGAGCTGGTGCTCCGGCACGCCGACGATGCGGTTGCCGGCCCGGTCGAACGCGGCGGTGAGCGGGCCGGCCGCGAGGCGCTCGACGAACCGCGTGTAGACCTGGGCGTCGAAGGTGTAGGCCAGCGTGCCGCGCCAGCCCGAGCCGAGCGCCGCCTCCGCCCCGAGCTCGATGCCGCGGTGCTCCGAGGCCGGCACGTTGAAGGTGTAGGACAGGAGCCCCGCCCCCGGCGACTGGCCGACCAGCTCGTTGCGGAAGAGCTCGTAGAAGCCGGTGAGGCTGACGCGCACGCCCGCCGTCGGGGACCAGTCCGCGCCGAGGTCGAATCCGAGGTTCTCCTGCGACCGGAGCCCGGTGTTGTCGCCGGGGATGCCGGCCGGCGTGACGAACAGGTTGCCGACCGACGGCGTCGCGTAGCCGGCGGCGACCCGGCCGCGCAGGGCCCAGTCCGCATCCGGCCGGTAGACGAGGATCAGCTCGGGCGCGACGTTGACGTAGGTCGGGTCGACCCCGGTGACGGCGGAGGCGGCGCCGGCGGCCGTGTAGGCGAAGGTGGTGTTGCGCCCGGCGATCGCGGTCCGCGTCGCGCCGATCCCGAGCACGGCGGTCCAGCGGTCGGACACGGCGATCTCGGCCCGCGCCCGGCCGCCGAGGTTGTCCTGTATCGCCTCCTGCAGGCCGATCGGCGCGCCGATCCGCGGCCCTCCGTAGGCCGCCCGGTTGAAGGTGGGCGCGCGGATGTCGATGGTGTCGTAGCTGAGCGCGAGGTAGCCGGTGGCGGCCAGCCCGAACAGCTCGCCGCGCCGGGTCAGGTCGGCGGCGAGGTTGACCGAGGGCAGGCTGGCGCGGCCCGCCAGGGTGTAGAACGGCTGGTCGTAGCGGCGCTCGTCGTAGCCGGCCTGGACGCGCCAGGTCGTCTGCGCGTCGACGTCGTGCTCCCAGCGGCCGGCGACGACGGTGCGGCGGTCGTCGCGCCCGAAGCCGCCCTCGTCGGCGGTCACCGCCACGGTCCGTCCGAAGATGCCGTTGCGCAGGATCGCGACCGTCGCGCAGCCGGGCGCCGCCGTCGCGGCGGTCTCGCAGCCGCGCTGGTACGGGTTGAGGGTGAACTGGTTCAGCGACGTGCGCGCCGGCAGCCCGGTGGAGACCACGTTGTCGATCACCTTGAGGGTGAAGCGGTCGTCCGGGCTCGGGGTGTAGCTCGCCAGCAGGTTGACGGTCTGGGTGTCGAAGCTCGCATGGCCCTGGTAGCCGTTGCCGCGCGCGTCGCTGGAAAACAGGCTGATCTCGAACGGGCCGCTCGCCTGGCCGACGGCGAAGGACGTGTTCAGGACGCCGAAGCTGCCGGCGTCGACCGCGACCTCGGCGCCGTCGATCTCGCGGCCGGTGCGGGTGCGGAAGGCCAGCGCGCCGCCGCTGGCATAGTTGCCGAACAGGGCCGATTGCGGCCCGCGGAACACGTCGATCCGCGAATAGGCGCGGGGATCCGACAGGTCGAAGCGCGAGGCGCCGTCGGCCTGCGTCACCAGGAACCCATCCTCCAGCACCACCATGTTGCGGGTGATGCCGGTGGAGCGGGCGTTGTTGCCGCGGATCGAGATCACCACGTCGCGGCCGCCGAGCCCCTGGCGGACGGTGACGCCGGGGCTGTTGGCGAGCACGGCGCCGATCCCCGTCGGCGGCCGGTCGTCGATCGCGCCCGCGCGCCCGATCGACGTCACCACCTGGCCGACGGGGTTCTCGATCGGGCTCGGGGCCGATCCGGGCGGAGCGGACACGCCGAAGCCGCGGGGCTCGTCGGGGCGGGCCTCGCCGACGACGGAGAGCGTGTCGAGGGTGACGCCGTCGTCCGATCCGGATCGGACCTCCGCCTCCGGCCTTGCCGCGGCCTCCGCCCCAGCCGCCGCGGATACGAGCTGGGCCAGCATCAGGGCGGGCACGATCCGGCGGAGGCGGACGCGCCCCCGCAAGCGCCGGAACGCCATCGCGGTCACCCGGTGCGGTCGACGCGCGGCGCGACCGGCAACCGCGCGGCGATGTCGACGATGGCGGGTGGCACGGGCACGGCGCAGATCCGCGAGACGGACGAAGGCGAGTTGGAGGAAGGCGAGACGGACGAAGGATTGCGCACAAAGTTGTATCGGTTGCACCGTCAACCAACCAGCCGGCGGCGGCGCACGCGCGATGAATCGGCCGAGCCGTCGCATTTCGGATACAAGCGCTCCTGCGGTGCGGCCGCCCCCCGGGGTGCGGCTCGACCCGATCGGGGTTAGAACGGGCGGCGCTTCCACCCTCCACTCGGTGAACGGACCACCATGCCAGGCACGCCCCGCGTCGGGATCATCCCGGTCACGCCCTTCCAGCAGAACTGCACCCTGATCTGGGATGCCGCGACCAAGGTCGGCGCCGTGGTCGATCCCGGCGGCGACCTCGACCGGATCGAGGCGGCGATCGCCGAGCAGGGCGTGAGCGTGGAGAAGATCCTGCTGACGCACGGGCATATCGACCATGCCGGCGGCGCGGCCGAGCTGCGCGAGCGCCTCGGCGTGCCGATCGAGGGCCCGCACGAGGCCGACCGCTACCTCCTCGACTCGCTGCCCGAGACCGGCGCCAACTACGGCATCGACGGCGCCCGCGCGGTCGTGCCCGACCGCTGGCTCGACGAGGGCGACGCGGTGACCGTCGGGCCGCTGGCCTTCGACATTCTGCATGCCCCCGGCCATTCGCCCGGCAGCGTGGTGTTCGTCAGCCGCGACGCGCGCTTCGCCCTGGTCGGCGACGTGGTGTTCAAGGGCTCGGTCGGGCGCACCGACCTGCCGGGCGGCAACCACGACCAGCTCATCCGCGCGATCCGCGAGAAGGTGCTGCCGCTCGGCGACGACCTCGCCTTCATCCCCGGCCACGGACCCACCGGGACGCTCGGCGAGGAGCGGGTCTCGAACCCGTTCCTGCAGGGTTGAGCGCCATGGAAACGCGCCCCGTCGGCCGCTCCGGCCTGTCCGTCGCCCCCTTGTGCCTCGGCGCCAACGTCTTCGGCTGGACGGCCGACGAGACCACGTCCTTCGCGATCCTCGACCGCTTCGTCGACGCGGGCCTGAACTTCGTCGACACGGCCGACGTCTACTCGCGCTGGGCCCCCGGGCATGCGGGCGGCGAGTCGGAGGCGGTGATCGGCCGCTGGTTCGCCGCGCGCGGCACGCGGGACAAGGTCGTGCTGGCGACCAAGGTCGGCATGGACATGGGCGAGGGCAGGACCGGCCTCGCGCCCGCGCGCATCGCCGAGGCCTGCGAGGCCTCGCTCCGCCGGCTCCGGACCGACCGGATCGACCTGTACCAGTCGCATGCCGACGACGCGGCGACCTCGCAGGAGGAGACGCTGCGCGCCTACGAGCGCCTGATCCAGGCGGGCAAGGTGCGGGCGATCGGCGCCTCGAATTTTTCCGCCGCGCGCCTGCGCGAGGCGCTGGCCGTCGCGGAACGCGCGGGCCTGCCGCGCTACGAATGCCTGCAGCCCGACTACAGCCTGGCCGAGCGCGGCTACGAGGCCGAGCTCGAGCCGGTCTGCCGCGAGGCCGGGCTCGGCGTGATCGGCTACTTCTCGCTCGCGGCCGGCTTCCTCACCGGCAAGTACCGCTCGGCGGAGTCCGCTGCCGGCCGCGCCCGCGAGAACCGGGTGTCGAAGTACCTGACGCCGAAGGGCTTCGCGCTGCTCGGCGTGCTCGATGCGGTCGCCGCCGAGCACGGCGCCAGCCCGGCGCAGGTGGCGCTCGCCTGGATCATGGCGCGCCCCGGCATCACCGCGCCGATCGCCAGCGCGACCTCGGTGGCGCAGCTCGACGAGCTGATCGGGGCCGCCACGCTGCGCCTCCCGCCCGATGCGATCGCACGCCTCGACGCGGCGACGGCCGGCGGGATTCAGGCCTAACCCGACGTTAAGGCGGCCGCGTCAGAACACGGGACCGAGCCAGGCCGTGCAAGCCTGGAAACGATGCAATTTCAAGGCGGAACGCCTATATGAGGCGGACTGATCGAATCGCAGGCGGGGCTGCTCCCAAGCGGGCGCCGGACCCTCGCGCTCGGACCCGCCTGCCCGAGGACCTTGATGTCTGACCAGAACCCGAACGACCTGTCCCAGGGCGCCGTGCCCCCCGCCGAATTCGTCGACGCCTACGGCGCGGAGTCGATCCGCGTGCTCAAGGGCCTGGATGCCGTGCGCAAGCGCCCCGGCATGTATATCGGCGACACCGACGACGGCTCGGGCCTGCACCACATGGTCTACGAGGTGGTGGACAACGCCATCGACGAGGCCCTGGGGGGCCATGCTGACCTCGTGACCGTGACGCTGAACGCCGACGGCTCCTGCACGGTCTCGGACAACGGCCGCGGCATCCCGGTGGACATCCACAAGGAGGAGGGCGTCTCGGCGGCCGAGGTCATCATGACCCAGCTCCACGCCGGCGGGAAGTTCGACCAGAATTCCTACAAGGTCTCGGGCGGCCTGCACGGCGTCGGCGTCTCGGTCGTCAACGCCCTGTCGCAGTGGCTGCGCCTGCGCATCTGGCGCAACGACAAGGAGCACACGATGGAGTTCCGCCACGGCGACGCCGTGGCCCCGCTCAAGGTCCTCGGCCCCGGCAACGGGCGGAAGGGGACGGAGGTCAGCTTCCTGCCCTCCACCGACACCTTCACGATGATCGAGTTCGACTTCGCGACGCTGGAGAAGCGCCTGCGCGAGCTCGCCTTCCTCAATTCCGGCGTCCGGATCGTGCTGACCGACGCGCGCCACCCCGAGCACCGGCGCGAGGAGCTGTACTACGAGGGCGGGATCGAGGCGTTCGTGCGCTACCTCGACCGCTCGCGCAAGCCGATCGAGGGCGTGTCCAAGCCCGTCATGGTGCGCTCGGAGCGCGACGGCATCCGCGTCGAGGTGGCGTTCTGGTGGAACGACTCGTTCAACGAGACGGTGCTGCCCTTCACCAACAACATCCCGCAGCGCGACGGCGGCACCCACATGGCGGGGTTCCGCGCCGCGCTGACCCGCCAGATCACCGGCTACGCGGAATCGTCGGGCATCGCCAAGCGCGAGAAGATCACCCTCACCGGCGAGGATTGCCGCGAGGGCCTGACCGCGGTGATCTCGGTGCAGGTGCCGGACCCGAAGTTCTCGTCGCAGACCAAGGACAAGCTCGTCTCCTCCGAGGTGCGCCCGGCGGTGGAGAACGTGCTGAACGAGGGCCTGTCGAACTGGCTGGAGGAGAACCCATCCCAGGCCCGGTCGGTGATGGGCAAGGTGATCCTGGCGGCCTCGGCCCGCGAGGCCGCGCGCAAGGCGCGCGAGACCGTGACCCGCAAGGGCGCGCTCGACATCGCCTCGCTGCCGGGCAAGCTCGCCGACTGCCAGGAGCGCGACCCAAGCAAGTGCGAGATCCTGCTGGTCGAGGGCGACTCGGCCGGCGGCTCGGCCAAGCAGGGCCGCGACCGCACCTTCCAGGCGGTGCTGCCGCTGCGGGGCAAGATCCTCAACGTCGAGCGCGTGCGCGCCGACCGGATGCTCGGCTCGGCCGAGATCGGCACGCTGATCACCGCGCTCGGGGCCGGGATCGGGCGGTCCTCGACCGACCGCGAGGGCTTCAACCCGGACAAGCTGCGCTACCACCGCATCATCATCATGACCGACGCGGACGTGGACGGCTCGCACATCCGCACCCTGCTCCTGACCTTCTTCTTCCGGCAGATGCCGGAGCTGATCGAGCGCGGCCACCTCTACATCGCCCAGCCGCCGCTCTACAAAGCCGAGCGCGGGCGCAAGGCGCTCTACCTCAAGGACGAGCGCGCCCTCGAGGACTACCTGATCGACCAGGGCGTCGAGGGCGCGACCCTGACGCTGGCCTCGGGCGCGGCCTTCGGCGGCCCGCAGCTCAAGACGCTGGTCGAGGAGGCCCGCACCTTCCGCGGCATCCTGCTCGGCCTGCACACCCGCTACGACCGCTCGGTGGTCGAGCAGGCGGTGCTGGCCGGCGCCTTCCGGCCGGAGGCGGCCGAGCACGCAGGCGAGGCCGAGGTCCTGGCCGACGTCACGGCCAGGCGCCTCGACGCCATCGCCGACGACATCGAGCAGGGCTGGCAGGGCGAGGCGTCGGAGGGCGGCTACGTCTTCGGGCGCACGCTGCGCGGCGTGCGCCAGGTCGCGACGCTCGATGCCGGCCTCATCGCCTCGCAGGAGGCGCGCCGCCTCGCCGACCGCGCCGACGCGCTCCGCGAGATCTACGGCGAGCCGGTCACCTTCTCGCGCAAGGGCGAATCGACGGTCCTGCACGGGCCGGTTGCGCTGTTCGAGGCGGTGATGGCGTTCGGCCGGAAGGGGCTCCAGCTCCAGCGCTACAAGGGCCTGGGCGAGATGACCGCGCAGCAGCTGTGGGAGACGACGCTCGACCGCGACATCCGCTCGCTGCTCCAGGTCAAGGTCAAGGACACCACCGACGCCGACGACCTGTTCGTCAAGCTGATGGGCGACGTGGTCGAGCCCCGGCGCGAGTTCATCCAGGAGAACGCGCTCAGCGTGGCCAACCTCGACGTGTGATCCGTCGGTGCGAGACGCGTCCGGCCGACGGCCGGACGACGCTCCCACGGACCTCGGTGTCCGCCGTATCGGATGTCAGGACAGCCCGTTCGCGCCGAGAGCCCGGCGCATGTCGAGCTTGTCGCGGATCCCGTACTTCGCGAGGGCGGCGAGCCGGTCGCGCTCGGACAGCGCGGCGGGCGCCGCCGGATCCTGCGTCATCGGCCGTGCTCCGGGGGTTCGGGGGCCGGGGGCGCGGTGCCGATGATCCGGCGCAGGACCCGGCCGACCTGCGCGGCCGAGTAGGGCTTGTGCAGCAGCTCGAAGCCGTGGCTGTCCTCGCGGGCGAGCACGTGGCTGTAGCCCGAGGCCAGCACCACCGGCAGGGCCGGGATGCGGAGGCGCAACGCCTTGGCGAGCTCGATGCCGCCCATGCCGGGCATGACGACGTCGGAGAAGACGGCCCGGAAGCCGGCCCCGTCCGTCCCGAGGCGCGCGAGCGCCTCCTCCGCGTTGACCACCCATTCGGGCGCGTAACCGAGGTCCTCGAGGATCTGCGAGCAGAAGGCGCCGACCTCGAGGTTGTCCTCCACGAGCAGGATGCGCTGGCCCAGCCCCGCCGGCGACAGGGCGGCGTCGGGGTCGGCGACGGCGGCCTCGACCGCCTCCGACGAGACCTCGGGCAGGTAGAGGGTGAAGGTCGTGCCCCGGCCGATCTCGCTCGTCACGTCGACGTCGCCGCCGGACTGCTTGGCGAAGCCGAACACCTGGGAGAGCCCGAGCCCCGTGCCGCGCCCGATGTCCTTGGTGGTGAAGAACGGCTCGAAGATGCGCCCGAGCACGTCGAGGGGAATGCCCGAGCCGGTGTCGGCGAGCGAGACCGCTGCGAACGGCCCGCGCGAGCCGGCATGGCCCCGGATCGTCGGCATGGCCTGCCCGGCCGCCACCCGCATCGTCAGCGTCCCGCTGCCGTCCATCGCGTCGCGGGCGTTGACGGCGATGTTCACCAGGGCCGTCTCGAACTGGTTGAGGTCGGCGCGCACCAGGGCCGGCCTGTCCGACGCCTCGACCCGGACGCGGATGCGCGCGCCGGTGATGGTGTCGAGCATCTCGGCCACGCCGTTCAGGCACGCCCCAACCTCGAACACCTCCGGCTTGAGGGATTGCCGGCGCGCGAAGGCCAGGAGCTGCCCGGTGAGCTTGGCGGCGCGGTCGACCGTGTCGGAGACGGCGTCCATGTAGCGCTTGCGCCGGTCCTCCGGCAGGTCCGGCCGGCGCAGGAAGTCGACGGACGAGCGGATGATGGTCAGCAGGTTGTTGAAGTCGTGCGCCACGCCGCCGGTCAGCTGGCCGACCGCCTCGAGCTTCTGCGATTGCCGGAGGTCCTGCTCCATCCGCTCGCGCTCGGCCGCCTCGGCGAGGAGCCGGGCGTTCGCCGCGGCGAGCTCGGCAGTGCGGGCCGCCACCTGGCTCTCGAGGAGGGCCCCCGCCTCGCGGAGGAGGGCGGCCTGCGCCTCCAGCTCCGCGTGGAGCGCCACCACGCCCCGGTTGGTGTCGGACAGCTCCCGGTTCAGGCGCTGGGCTTCCTCCTCGCGTTCGGCGAGCTCGGCGAGGCTGCGCAGGAGCTCGCGGTTCTGCTCGCGCATGGCGGTCGCCGGCTCGTCCGTCCGGGCCCGGGCGACGTCGTCGGCCAGGGTGGTCAGCCGGCGCCCCGTGAAGGTCTCGGAGCCGAACGGCAGCCGCATCCCGAACGTCACCATCGTGCCGTGGTCGACGACGGATTCGATCTCGAAGCGGTTCATCAGCCGGCGCGACCCGGTGATGCCGATGCCGAGCCCGGTGGTCGAGCGGTAGCGCCCCTCCAGGATGGCATCGAGATGCGGGATGCCGGGCCCCGCGTCGCGGACGCGGATCAGCAGGATCTGGCCGCCCTCCACCGCGTCGAGGCCGTACTCGACCCGCCCGCCGCCGGCGTAGCCGTAGGCGTTGCGCGCGATCTCGGACAGGGCCGTGGCGATCCGGGTCTGGTCCTGGACGCCGAAGCCGAGGCGCTCGGCCAGCCCGCGCACCCGCTGGCGCACCGCGATGATGTCGTCCTCGTGCTCGACCAGGCTCGAGAGCAGCGGCCACCTCATGCCGGGTCCCCCCGCACGACGAGCACGGTGGCGTCGTCGCGGGCGCGGGCGAAGTCGCGCAGGATGACCCCGGCCACGAGGGTCGGGTGGGCGCCGGCGAGGCCCGGATGGGCGTCGAGGGACCAGCCCGTCGCGATGCCGTCGGAGCAGAGCACGAACAGGTCCCGCGCCTGCATCGGGTACTCGAACTCCTGGATCCGCCGGGCCGCGTGGCCGGCCGTCCCGGCCAGGCTGACCGTCCGCTTCATCGCCGCGCCGGAGACCACCGCCCCGGCGACGTTGCCGATGCCGGCCAGCGCGAGGGTGGCGCGATCCCGGGCGTAGCGCGCGACGGAGATCGCGCCGCCCCGGGTGTGGGAGAGGCCCGCGTGGATGGCGGCGAGGATCGCGGCGGGCGGCTCGTCGCGATGGCGCCGGAACAGCTTGAGGGCCTCCTCGGACGCCTTGGCGGCCTCCGGCCCGTGGCCGAGGCCATCCGACACGATGGCGGTCCAGCCGTCGTCGCGCTCGCGCACGGCGTAGGCGTCGCCGTTGGCGGTCTCGCCCTTCAGCGGCACCGTCACCGCGCCGAAGCCGGGCACGCCGTCCGGGGTGCGCGTCCTGTCGATCGACAGGCGCGCCAGCACCGCGGTGCCGAGGCCGGGCCGGGAGACGATGTCGAAGGCGTCGGAGAGGCGACGCACCGCGCCGAGCCCTTCGCCGGCGCTGCCGCCGGTGGAATGGCCGTCGCGCAGAGCGAGGCCGAGATCCTGGAAACCGTTGCCCTTGTCGAGGGCGAGGATCTCGACCCCCGAGCCGGTCCCGTCCTCGTAGGTGCCCACCAGGACCTCGCCCGGCACGCCGTACTTGACGACGTTGGTGGCGAGCTCGGTGACGACCAGGGCCACGCGTCCGGCCGCGGTCTCGTCAAAGCCGATGCCCTGCGCCACGGCGACGGCGCGCCGCCGCGCCTCGGCCACCTGGCTCGCTTCCGTCACGGTGATCCGGTGCATGCTCACTTCCACCGCGCGATCGTCACGCGGGTGCCGGCTCCGGGGGTCGACGCGATGTGGAACTCGTTCGAGAGCCGCTTGGCGCCGCCCAGACCGAGGCCGAGCCCGCCGCCGGAAGTGTAGTGGTCGGTCATCGCCTGATCGATGTCGGCGATGCCGGGGCCCTGATCCTCGAAGGTCAGGCGCAGGCCCCGGCGCGTCCCGGCCTGGACGATCTCCGCGTGGACGTGGCCGCCCCCGCCGTAGTCGAGGGTGTTGCGCGCGAGCTCGCTCGCGGCGGTGACGATCTTGGTCTGGTCGACGAGCCCGAGGCCGATCTCGATGGCGAGCGCGCGGACCCGCTGGCGCACCCGCACGACGTCGTCGCCCGAGCGGATCGCGAGGGTCTCGGCCTTGGGGGGCTCAGCCTTCGTGGCCTTCACGGTCGCCCCCGCAGCCGTCCTCCTCCTCGGCGAGCCGCGCCTGGATCAGCGCCATGCCGCGCTCGACGTTGAGGGCGGTCTTGATGCCGGTCAGCTCCAGGCCGAGCTCGACCAGGGTGATGGCGACCGCCGGCCGCATGCCGGCCACGACCGTCTCCGCGTCGAGGACGCGCGAGACGGCGGCGATGCTCACCAGCATGCGCCCGATGAAGGAATCGACGATCTCCAGCGCCGAGATCTCGAGCAGGACGCCGCGTGCGCCGGTGCGCGCGATCATCGCGGTGAGGTCCTCCTCCAGCGCGAGGGCGAGGCGGTCGTGCATGTCGACCTGGATGGTGACGATGAGGGCGCCACCCAGCTTGAGGATCGGGATGCGGTCCATGGCGTCAGCCGCGTCCCTCGATGGAGGCCTGCTGGCGCACCACCTTGCGGCCGGTCCGCCTCAGGGCGACGGCGAAGGCGTCGGCCAGGGTCGCCTTCGAGACGACGTTCAGCTCGACGCCGAGATGGACCATGGTCTGGGCGATCTGGGGCCGGATGCCGGAGACGATGCAGTCGGCGCCCATCAGCCGCGCCGCCGCGACGGTCTTCAGCAGGTGCTGCGCCACCAGGGTGTCGACGGTCGGCACGCCGGTGATGTCGATGATGGCGATCTCGGCCTCCTCGTCGACGATCGCCTGGAGCAGGTTCTCCATCACGACGCCGGTCCGGGCGCTGTCGAGGGTGCCGATGAGCGGCAGCGCGAGGATGCCGTCCCAGAGCCGGACCACCGGGGTCGAGAGCTCGGCGATCTCCTGGCCCTGGCGCCCGATCACCTCCTCGCGGCTGGCCAGGAACACCTCCATGGTGTGCAGGCCGAGCCGATCGAGCACCCTGCTCGCGGCCCGAGTCCCCGCCGCCAGCGTCGCCGCGTCCGTCGCGTGGGCCTTCTCGAGGGCCTCGAAGACCGGCGGCTTGAGGGAATACACGAAGTTGGCCGTGTCGGTCGGCGTGAAGCCCTGGATCGCCCGCGAGCGCGAGATGTCGGCGAGGGTGTCGCGGAGCTGGGCGAAGCCCTCCGCGTCGGCGTCGAGCCCGCCCGCGGCGAAAGCGTCCCGAAGCTGGCGATAGACCGCCCTGGCCTGGGTCTGGAGCTCGGCCTCGCGGATGCGGCCGCTCTGCAGGGATGTCCCCTCCCGAAGGGACACGGTCCAGGCATCGAGGATGGCGGCCTCGTCGTCCGCGAGCGTCCGCTTCAGGACCTCGGCGCCATCGATACGCGTCATGTCTTCCCCCTGTCGTGATCCAGCATCTACCTGGGTCGTGGCCATTTCGATAGGCTGCATCGCCGCCAAGTCCGGTCTCTCTCGCGGCAATGCTTGCATTCGGATCAGTGAAAAGAAAGATTTCCCACGCCCGGAACCATCATCGGCCCGGACCGTCCTCGCGCGCCGCGAGACGGATGCGGCGAGGCGCCGCCTGGATTTGAGGTGCTGCGTGACTTTGAAGAGCTTGGCCAAGCTCTTGGCCAAGCGCTTGGCAGAGCCGGAGAAATCGCGTCGGCGACGACGTCCGGCCGGCGTGGAGGAGACGGCTCTCATGGTCGGGCGCCAGCGTCCGGGCGGACGGCGGCTTGCCCGTGGAACCCGGTGACGCCTCGGACGAAGCGGAGACCGACGGCGCGCTGCGCGGCCCGCCGGTCGAGGGCGGCCTCCGACCCGTCAGGGCGTCGGATCGGCCGCCGCGACGGCGTCGTCGAGCTTCCGCAACAGCGTGCAGAGCTGCTCGGAGGGCGGCGGCGTCGGCAGGGCCTCGTACATCGCGCGCAACGTGCGACCGAGATGCCGCTCGGTCGCGTTCACGGGCGAGGCGTAGAGCCAACGACTCTCGAAGAAGGGCACGGTCGTCTCGCTTTCGGCGTCGGGCAGGGCTGCGTCCCGGCGACCCTGCCCGATCGACGGATTCGATCCGGCGTCGCGGCAGCCCCCGACATCAGACTTAGCCAAGCGTGCTCATCGCCCGGAGTTCCCGTCACAGGTTCGATGACAGGCATGCGTCCGATCGATGCTTGCGCCATCTTGATGAGCCGAGCCTTCAGGCTCGACCCGACTTGGCCGAGACGCGCAGGATCCAGGCGCCGACGCTCGCGTCCCGGCGTCCGGCCGGACCTCCGATCACTCGGCCGCGCGGAGCGGGCGCTCGCCGACATCGGCCTGCGCGGCCTCGCGCTCGGCGGCTTCGAGGAAGGCGTGCGCCTCCGAGCGGCGCTCGAAGACGTGCGGGGCGAGGCCGCGGCGGCTCAGGGCCTCCTGCATCTTCAGGCGCAGGAAGGCGCTCGTCGCGTAGCGCGTCGTCGTGAGGTAGTGGTACTTCGACAGGTACTCGATCATCTCGGCGTAGTCGTCGTAGAGGTTCTCGCCGATGCGGAACCCGTCGTGGTTGACCACCGAGTTCACCCGCTGCCCGGCCTTCAGGCAGGCGGTCTCGAGCACCTGACGCAGCGCGTCGATGTCGCCCTTCGAGCGGACCTGCCAGCCTTCGAGGTTGACGAACAGCAGGTTGCGCGCCGGGTCGTAGCTCACCCGGTCGGGCAGGTTAAGGTTCAGGAGGTCGGCGAGCAACTCCATCGGCTCGTCGCGGAAGATGCGCGGGTCCATCGGGATCGGGTTCTCGATCACCGGCGTGAAGTCCATGTGGGCGAGGATGTCGCGGCCGATGTCGATGCCCGGCGCCACCTCGATCAGTTCCAGCCCGGCCTGGGTCAGGTTGAAGACGCAGCGTTCCGTCACGTAGAGCACCGGCTGCCGCCGCTCCTGCGCGAACGGCCCGCTGAAGGTGTTCTGCTCGACGGATCCGACGAACTTGCGCGAGCGGCCCTCCTGCACGATCCGCAGGCGTCCCTCGTCGATCTCGGTGACGAGGCCGCCGGAGGTGAAGGTGCCGGCGAACACCACCTTGCGCGCGTTCTGCGAGATGTTGATGAAGCCGCCGCAGCCGTTGAGCCGCCCGCCGAAGCGGCTGGTGTTGACGTTGCCGGCGCCGTCGCACTCGGCCATGCCGAGGCAGGTCATGTCGAGGCCGCCGCCGTCGTAGAAGTCGAACATCTGGTTCTGGTCGATGATCGAGTCGGCGTTGGTGGCCGCGCCGAAGCTCGAGCCGGAGGCGAGCACGCCGCCCACGGCGCCGGCTTCCGTCGTCAGGGTGATGTAGGGGGTGACCTTCTCCTCGTTGGCGATCGAGGAGATGCCTTCGGGCGCGCCGACGCCGAGGTTGACCACGCCGTTCGGCGGCAGCTCGAACGCGGCGCGGCGGGCGATGATCTTGCGCGCGTCGAGCGTCATCCGCTTCAGGCCGGTGACCGGCACGCGGATCTCGCCGGCGAGCGCCGCGTCGTGCTGCACGCCGTAGTTCATGCGGTGCTGCTCGGGCGGCGCCACCACGACGCAATCGACCAGGATGCCCGGCACGCGCACGTCCTTGGGCTTGATCGAGCCCTGCTCGACGATGCGCTCGACCTGCGCGATGACGATGCCGCCGTTGTTGCGGGCGGCCATCGCCTGGGCGAGGTTGTCCAGCGTCAGCGCCTCCTTGGAGACGCAGAGGTTGCCCGACGGGTCGGCGCTGGTGGCGCGGATGAAGGCGACGTCGATCTTGGTGGCCCGGTAGAACAGCCACTCCTCGCCCTCGACCTCCACGACCTTGACGATCTCGTCGGTCGTCAGGGTGTTCACGCGGCCGCCGCCGTGGCGCGGGTCGACGTAGGTGTGGAGGCCGACCTTCGAGAACAGGCCGGGCTGGCCGGCGGCGCAGGCCCGGTAGAGCTGCGAGATCACCCCTTGCGGCAGGTTGTAGCCGCGGATGCGGTTGTCCTGCGCGGCCTGCGCCACCTTGGGCATCCGCCCGAAGTTCGCCGCGATCACCCGCCCGAGCAGGCCCTCGTGGTGGAGGCGCCCGGTGCCGAGGCCTTTGCTGTCGCCGGCGCCGGCGGTCATGATCAGGGTGAGGTTGCCGGGCGCGCCGGTCTCGACGAAGCGCTTCTCCAGGGCCGCGTGCAGCGCCTCGGGGATGCAGCTCTGCACGAAGCCCGTCGTCGTGACGACGTCGTCGGTGCGGATGAGGGCGATCGCCTCGTCGGCGCTGACGATCTTGTTCTTCTTCACGCGACTCTCCCTGCCGACGACCGTTCCGGTCTTGCGGCCACTGCCTTGCGGCACCTGTTGGCTCAGGCTCTATTCTTGACGGACCGCGACGGCATGGCTGCGCGGGACCGCTCGGGGGGAGGTTAGGGCAAGCCAAGGCTGCCCTGCAAACGAACATTATTTGTCGCGACGTTGAAATTAACTCGTTCTTCCACGCGCAGAATATTGAATTCAGATCCTGCGCCTTCGGCATCCCGCGGCGCTTCCGCACGCGCGCGGCTCACTGGTCAGCCGGCCGGCGCCGTGTCATGGGCTGAAGCCGTGACCGATGATCCCCACGCCCTCCGCGCCGCAGAAGCGGCCAGCCTCGGCTGGTCCGGCTTCTTCGAGGACCAGTGCGAGGCCGCCGATGCCGGCTTCGCGCCGATGCGGATCGCCCTGGTCCACCGCTCCCGGCTGACGGCGCTGTCGGCGGCCGGCCCCGTCGAGCTGATCCTGCCGGTCCACGCCAGCACCGGCGACGTCACCGTCGGCGACTGGGTCCTGGCCGATCCGCGGACGCTGACCCTGCACCGCCGATTGTCGCGGAGGACCGTGCTGCAGAGGCGCACCGAGGGCGGCAAGGTCCCGCAGGCCGCGGCCGCCAACGTCGACACCCTGTTCGTCGTCACCTCGTGCAACGCCGACTTCAACCCGGCCCGCCTGGAGCGCTACCTCGCCCTGGCCAACCAGGGCGGCACCGACCCGGTGATCCTGCTGACCAAGGCCGACCTGACCGACGACGTCGAGGCCTACCGCCGGCAGGCCGCCGCCCTCCAGCGCGGGCTGTCGGTGGTCGGCGTCAACCCGCGCCGCCCGGACGCCGCGGCGGCGCTGGCGCCCTGGTGCGGGCCCGGGCAGACCGTCGCGCTCGTCGGCTCGTCCGGCGTCGGCAAGTCGACGCTCGTCAACACCCTGGCCGGGCCCGGCCAGGACGCGCCGCAGGAGACCGGCGCGATCCGGGAGCACGACGCCAAGGGGCGCCACACCACGACGGGGCGCTCGCTGCACGCGATGGCGGGGGGCGGCTGGGTGATCGACACGCCGGGGATGCGCACGCTCCACGTCAGCGACGCCGCGGAGGGAATCGACACGCTGTTCGCCGAGATCACCGAGCGCGCGCCCGACTGCCGGTTCCGCGACTGCACCCACGCGCACGAGCCGGGCTGCGCGGTGCAGGCCGCCATCGCCGACGGAACCCTCGACCCCGACCGCCTGGACCGCTGGCGCAAGCTCGTCGCGGAGAATCGCGACAAGACCCCGGCCACGGCGCCGCGGCGCCCGCGCAGGCACTGAGCGCTCGACCGGTATTCGCCGCCTCGTGACCGTGTCGTCCGGCGCGGATCGACTGTCCTTTCGCGCGCCGTCACCGGACCGTCACGCACGCGACCTATCCGAAGGCGTTCGAAGTCCGATCGCCGTCGAGATCCGTCATGTCCGATTCTGCCCGCCTGACACCGCACCTGTCGGGCGCCGAACCGAGGCGCCGCCCGGGTCCGACGCTCGATCGCGGCCTGCATCCGGGCGGGATCGTCGCCTTCCTGCTGATCCTGGTGGCGGGCCTGGTCTACGCCGGCGTCAGCCTGATCACCGACATGAACGCGGTCGGCCAGACGCCGCTGGCGATCGGCGCCTTCGTGCTCCTCGGCCTCGCCCTGCTGATCGCGCTGGCCTTCGAGTTCGTGAACGGCTTCCACGACACCGCCAACGCGGTGGCGACCGTGATCTACACCCACTCGATGCCGCCGCTCGTGGCGGTGATCTGGTCCGGCGCCTTCAACTTCCTCGGCGTGATGCTGTCCTCGGGCGCGGTGGCCTACGCCATCGTCACGCTGCTGCCGGTGGAGCTGATCCTGCAGGTCGGGTCGGGCGCCGGCTACGCGATGATCTTCGCGCTGCTCATCGCCGCGATCGTCTGGAACCTCGGCACCTGGGCCTTCGGCCTGCCGAACTCCTCGTCGCACGCGCTGATCGGCTCGGTGATCGGCGTCGGGCTGGCCAACCAGCTGATGGCGCCGGAAGGCTCCGCGACCTCGGGCGTCGACTGGGCCCAGGCGCTCGGCGTGTTCAAGGCGCTGCTGTTCAGCCCGCTCATTGGCTTCGTCGCGGCGGCCCTCCTGCTGCTGGCGCTCAAGCTCACCGTGCGGCGCAAGGACCTCTACGAGGCGCCCGAGGGCGACACGCCGCCCCCGCTCTGGATCCGTTCGCTGCTGATCCTGACCTGCACGCTGGTCTCGTTCTTCCACGGCGGCAACGACGGCCAGAAGGGCATGGGCCTCATCATGCTGATCCTGATCGGCGCGGCGCCCACCGCCTACGCCCTGAACCGCACCATGGCCGACGACACGACGCCGGCCTTCATCCAGACCTCGCAGAGCGCCAGCGCGGTGTTCGCGAGCCACGCCGGGACGACGGCCCAGCCCGACGCGGCGGCCGCCCGCAAGCAGGTCTCGGACGCGCTCAAGACCAAGGACCTGAACCAGCCGGCGGTCTACGGCGCGCTCGCGGCCCTCTCCACCGACATCGCCGCCAACGTGCGGAACTACGGCGCGATCAAGCAGGTGCCGGCGGCGCAGACTTCGAACCTGCGCAACGACATGTACCTCGCCGCCGACGCGATCCGGCTGCTGCCGAAGAACGGCGCCAGCTTCTCGGAGGCCGAGGCCGGCACGCTGAAGGCCTATACCGGCCTGCTCAACGACGGCACGCGCTACATCCCGACCTGGGTGAAGGTCTGCGTCGCGCTGGCGCTGGGCCTGGGCACCATGGTCGGCTGGAAGCGGATCGTGGTCACGGTCGGCGAGAGGATCGGCAAGACCCACCTGACCTACGCGCAGGGCGCCTCGGCCGAGCTCGTCGCCGCCGGCACGATCGGGCTGGCCGAGGTCTACGGCCTGCCCGTCTCGACCACCCACATCCTGTCCTCGGGCGTCGCCGGCACCATGGCGGCCAACGGCTCCGGGCTGCAGATGTCGACGGTGCGCAACATGGCGCTGGCCTGGGTGCTGACCCTGCCGGCGGCGATCACCCTGGCGGGCGTCCTGTTCTTCATCCTCCGCCACGTCTTCTGAGGCCAACGCGTTTCAAAGCCTGCGCATGTCCCGCTCGTCGCCCCGGGATCGCCCGCAGCGATCACCCGGACGCGTCCGACCGGATCGTGCGCCCGGCCGGGCGAGGGCGCGCGCGGTCGGGTTTTAGGGACGGCGCCTTGCATGCCGACGGCCGGCTCTACGGCCTCGGCGGGGCTGCAAACCCGGTCGATGTCGGCTAGGCCGGGACCGATCCGGCCTCCTCGGCCGGGCGTTCGCGAGCCGCGGCCCAGCATGCCTTCCACCTCCTCGATCGCTCGCCTGATCCTGGTGCTCGCGGCCGCGGGCTTCTCCAGCACCTTCGCGTGGCGCTCGGTCGAGCCGCTGGTCGGCGTGCTGGCGCGCGACCTTCGCAGCGACGCCCACACCGTGGCGCTGCTCTCGACCGCTTTCGCGCTGCCCTACGCGCTGATCCAGCCGATCCTCGGGCCGGTGGGCGACGCGGTCGGCAAGGAGCGGGTCATCACCGCGTGCCTCGCGGTGCTGGTGGCGGCGCTGGTCGGCTGCGCCTTCGCCGAAGACCTGCGCCTGCTCTTCGGCCTGCGGATGGTGGCGGGCGCCGCGGCCGGCGGGGTGATCCCGCTGGCGCTCGCCCTGATGGGCGACCGGGTGCCGATGGAGCGCCGCCAGGTGGCGATCGGCCGCTTCCTCGTCGCGGTGATCCTCGGGCAGCTCTCGGGCTCGACCTTCGCCGGGCTGATCGAGGGGCAGGTCGGCTGGCACGGCGTGTTCGCGATCAACGCCGCGGTCGCCGTGCTCGGCTGCGCCGCGACCCTGCTCGGGTTCGACCGGAGCGGCCGCCTTCCGGCGCGACGGCCGGAATTCGGGCTGGCGCTGACGCGCTATCGCGCGATCGTGGCCAACCCGCGCGCGCGGGTGCTATTCGCGGCGGTGTTCGTCGAGGCGATCGCGGTGTTCGGCATCTTCCCGCACCTCGCGCCGCTGATCGAGGCGCGCGGCGAGGGCGGCCCGCGCGAGGCCGGGCTGGCGCTCGCCGGCTTCGCCGTCGGCGGGCTGATCTACTCCGCCCTCGTCGGCCTGCTGGTCCGGTTCCTCGGGATGCAGCGGATGCTGGTCGGCGGCGGCCTCGTCTGCGCCGGTGCCCTGACCATGATCGGCCTCGCGGGGCGCTGGCAGCTCGACGCGGCCGCCCTCGTCGCGATGGGGCTCGGCTTCTACATGCTGCACAACACGTTTCAGGTGCAGGTGACCGAGGTCGCCCCGACCGCCCGCGCCTCGGCGGTGGCGCTCCACGCCTTCTCGTTCTTCTGCGGGCAGGCGCTCGGCGTCGCCGTGCTCGGCGTCGCGCTCCAGGGCATCGGCCAGCTCGCGGCGCTCGCCGCCTGCGCCGTCACGATCCTCGCCGTCGGGATCGCGACCGCCGTGCTGCTGGCAAGGCCGGCGGGGCGGGGCGCAGAGTAGGTCTCTTCGCGAATCCGCTCGGTTTCGACGCCCACGCGCGCCTTCCCTCCCCCTCTGCGGGGGAGGGAAGGCGCGCCACGTCACGCCGGCACGCGCGGCCGCGCCCGTGCCGCCACGGTGCGCGAGGCCGTCTCGCGCAGGGCCTGCTCGATGGCGGCGTTGGCGCGGCCGCGCAGCAGCCTGGTCGCCTCTGCCTCGTCGAACGTGTCGGGGAAGCGCCGGGCCAGCCAGAGGTAGGCGGCGGCGAGCTTGACCGTGCGTTCGAGGTACTCGAGCTCGCCGCCGACGTTGGCCCGCAGAGCCGGGACGGCGGCGCCGGCCGCGCGGGCCTGGACCCAGCGGTCGAGCACCGCGGTCGAGGCCGGGTCGCGCCGGTCGATCGGGCAGACCGCGAAGGCGAAGGCCTCGCGGATCGGCAGGTGCGCCGTGTCGACCGCGCGCGCCGCCTCCAGCGCCTCCTCCATCGCGGAGGGCTGGAACGGGGACCCCTCGTAGAATGTCGCGCGGGAAAAATGCGTCAGCACCTCGGCGAGCGAGTCGGTGCCGAGTTCGGCCGCCGCCGCCTCGATCGCGATCAGGTCCGGCCGGACGTAGAACCGGGTGTCGGCGGCGGGCGCCGTCGGCGCGCCGGCCAGCGCATCGCGGATCGGGCCGAGGCTCACGTCGTCGGTGGCCGAGACGTGGCCCTCGTCCTGATGGCCGAAGCGCCCGGCCCGGCCGGCGATCTGGCGGATCTCGGGATTGGTGAGCGGGCGGGTCGCTGTGCCGTCCCACTTGGTGACCGCCGAGAAGATCACCCGCTTGAGCGGTCCGAGGTTCAGGCCCATGCCGATCGCGTCGGTGGTGACCAGCACCTCGGCCTCGGCGTTGCGGAACCGTGCCGCTTCCGCCCGGCGCACCTCCGGCGAGAGCGCGCCGTAGATGGTGGCGACGCTGCGCCCGGCCGCCACCAGCGCCTCGCGGTTCTCGTGCACGGCCCGCCGCGAGAAGGCGACGACGGCATCCCCCGGCTTCACGGATTCGAGGGGCACGGGCTCGTCGAGCGCCACCAGCGGGGTCTTGCGCACGAAGGTCACGACGTCGAGCGATTCGCCCGCGGCCTCCGCCGCGCGGCGGACATGCGAGAGCGCGTCGTCCGAGCCGCAGACGATCACGGTCTTCGCCGGGATCCCGAACAGCGCGTTGGTCCAGGCCCAGCCGCGATCGGGGTCGGACAGCATCTGGATCTCGTCGATCACCGCGACCTCGACCGGGCGGCGCAGGTCCGCGGTCTCGATGGTGCGCGCGGTGTGGCTCGGGTCCGGCTCCCCCAGAATCTCCTCGCCGGTGACCATGCCGGCGCGCAGGCGCCGCTCGAGCAGGGCCTCGTAGTTCTCCAGCGCGAGCAGGCGCAAGGGCGCGAGGTAGGTCCCGGTCGGCGCCTTCGCCAGCACCTCCAGCGCCGCGTAGGTCTTGCCGGAATTGGTCGGGCCCATGTGGAAGACGATGCGCCGGTTCAGCCGGCGGGCGGGCACGAACTTGTCGATGTAGGAGCCGAACCCGACCCGGTCGCGCAGGCGGCGACGGCCGGATTCCTCGCGCGCCACCGCCTTCGCCCGCGTCCGCACCGTCTTCAGGGTGTCGAGGATCGCGTGGGCGAGGTTCGGCGCGGGCGTGAAGACGCGAGCGCGCAGCGACCGGTCGAGATGGGCGATGTAGGTCGGCGCGTCCGCCCCGATCTCGTGGAGGTCGTCCCGGATCTGGTCGCGCAGGCGCGCGACCGTGCGGTGGAGCGTGCGCGCCGAGGCCGCCGACGTCTCGGCCAGCGCCCGGCGCAGGTCGTCGAGGCGCCAGGCCGGATCGTTGCCGAGCGCCATCTCCTCCAGGATCTCGGCCGCCGCCTCGCCCGGCGGCCCGTCGAGGCGCAGGTCGAGGCGGCCGTCGTCGAGGAGCGGCAGGCTCACCCGGAGCCGCCAGGCGAGGGCGCCGTCCCGCCCCGGCTCGGCCCGGAGCGCCGGCAGGGCGAGCTTCAGCGCCGCGACGCCGGTCTGCGAGAAGGCCTGGCGCGCCGTCCCGTCGCGGAGCGCCGCGGCGACGGCGGAATCCTCGACGAAGCCGTCCTGCTCGGGCAGGCCCATCCGGACGCGCAGGGCCTCGCGGTCGATCGCGGCCGCCGCGATCCCGAGCCGGTGCAGGGCGTCGGCCAGGATATCGGTCGTCAGGTGGATGCGCTTGCGAGCCATGCCCTACCTTCTCGGCCGCGACGCGCCGGATCAAGCACGCCGGCAGGTTCTCAACGGTTGCGGACGAGCCAGCGGGCGATGCGGGGGCGGAGCGGCAGGAACGCGCGATAGGCGATCTCGGCGAGCGGCAGCACGACCGGGAGCCGCGCGATCCGCGCGAGCCAACGCCAGCGCGGCAGCGCACTCCACAGCCGGGCGAAGCCCGCCGCCCCCGACCGGAGCCGGCCGTCGGCGTCGCGGACATGGAAGCGGGCGCGGGCCGCCGCACGGTCGAGGTCCGGCCCGAGGGGAGCGCCGTCCGGCGCCACGTCGACGAAGGCGATGCGCTCGGCCCCGCGGCAGCGGCGATAATGCCCGATCTCCGCCCGGCAGAGCGGGCAGGCTCCGTCGTAGTAGACGGTCAGCGTCTCGTCGGGCACGGGATGGTCCTCTTGGCGACCCCCGGGAGATAGGGGGGCAGGGCCCACGCGGCAGCGCGGCCGGACGCCGCTGGGCCGGTCGCACGCCCGGGCCGCAAAGCCCTCGCGCCTCATTAGCGACCGGCGTCGCAGATCCCTCCAAGGGGCCGGGTCGAAGCGGGAGTCCCTTCCCCCAGAGGGAGCCGCGCGGCGCTGGCCACGCCCCATTCGAAGACGTTCGACGCCGTGCGATCCGAACCCCCATCGGCAAGCTCAGCCGCAGCCTCCGCCCTATCGGCGGTCGTAGGGATCGTAGGGCGCGAGCGCATCCCCGAGCGCCTTGGCGGCCGGATCGCGCCGGAGATCGAGCTCCCGGTCGAGGGCGCGCACGAAGCGCTCGCGGCCGGCTTCCAGCTCGCGGCCGAGGCCGCCGAAGGCCTCGGCGACCTCGACATGGGGCGGCCCGTCGGTGACGAGGTAGTCGATCCCGCAATCCGGCTCGGCCGGGCGCCCGGCAGGGCGGAGCCAGTAGCAGATGCGGACGCGGGTGAACGGCTCGCCCGCGCGCCGCTCGACCCGGGCGGGCGCCAGTCGAAAGCTGTCTGGCCGGGCCCGCTCGGCATAGGCGAGGCTCTGGCCGACGGTGACGAAGCCCTGCGTGCGGTGCCCGCGCACCAGCGCCATCGCCCGCGCGTCGGAGAGGTCCGCCGGCTGCGCCTGGGCGCCCGCGAGCGAGGCGAGGCCGAGGGCCGCTGTCAGAAAAGCCCGCCGCGCCGCCCGCAGCGACGGCCTCGCGGGCCGGCCGGCCTCGTCCGGCGTTGCGGCGCGGCTGGGCTTCACCATGTCTTGCTCCGATCCCGCTTCGCGTGCGTGAAGCCCGATGCTGCAGGAGCCTGTACCGTGCCGCGCTACTTCTTCAACACACGGATCGGCGACGACTGGGTGACGGACCCGGACGGCGCCGACCTGCCCGATGCCGACGCCGCCTGGGAGGCCGCCCGCGACACCATCCTGGCGGCGCTGCGCGCCGGCCAAGCGCGTGAGGCGCGGGACCAAGCCCGGCTGATGACGGCCGACCTCGTCGTCACCGATGCCGCGGGCGAGATCGTGCTGGAATTCCCCTTCGCCGAGGCGGTCGAGATCGACCCGGACCCCGGCGCGACGTTGCACTGACCGCGACACGCGGCATCGACCTCAGCGCTCGGCGCTTCGCTTGCGCAGGGGCCGCGTCAGGCGGGTGCCGGCCGCGACGAAGCCGGTGGCGGCGCAGAAGGCTTCGAGGTCCGGCCGGTCCGGCGGCAGCACCATCTCCAGCCCGTCGCATCCGGCGGTGCGCGCGGCCTGCGCCGCCGCCTTGAGCAGCAGGCGCCCGAGCCCGCGCCGGCGGTCGTCGGGCGCGACGAGGAGCGTCGTGATCTGCGCGGTCGGCTCGGCGACGAGGGTGCGGTACCAGTGCAGCACGACGAGGCCGCCCGGCGGCCCCCACTCGACCGCGACGAGGGCCGCGCCGTCGCGGCCGCGCAGGGCCTCGATCCGCTCGGCGAGGTCGCGGACCGCGATCGCCGGGCCGCCCGAGCCGATCAGCGCGGCGAGCCCCGGCGCGTCGGCGGCGCTGGCCGCCCGAATCTCCAGCCCGTACCGACCGCTCAAGCCCCACCCCCGCTCATCCCGACCATCGTCATCCCGTCGCTTTCCCGCCGCCGATCGATGCGCGCGCCGCATCGATCCATCCAGCCTTTGAGTTGGACGCCGCGCCGGGGACGCTCCTAACCTGAGATCGCAAGCGGCCGCCGGGGCCCCGTCGAGGGGCCTTCAGAGAACGGCCGCTGTCCGCCGCGGCACCGGCCGGGCGGTCCGCCTTCAGGGAGAAGGTCGTATGAGCGCGGGTCTCGCCATGACCGCGGTGAAGCGCAGCCGCGTGCGGCTCCTCATCGTGACGATGCTCTTCATCGCCACCACCATCAACTACGCCGACCGCGCGACGCTCTCCATCGCCGGCCCGTCGCTGGCCAAGGACCTCGGCCTCGATGCGGTGGCGATGGGCTACGTCTTCTCCGCCTTCGCCTGGTCCTACGTCCTGGCGCAGCTACCCGGCGGCTGGCTGCTCGACCGCTACGGCGCGAAGTGGGTCTATGCCGGCGCGATCTTCCTGTGGTCGGCCTTCACGCTGATGCAGGGGGCGGTCGGCTTCTTCACCGGCTTCACCGCGGTGGCGGTGCTGTTCGGCCTGCGCCTGCTGGTGGGACTCGCCGAAGCGCCGGTGTTTCCGGCCAACGCCCGGATCACCGCGGCGTGGTTCCCCACCGCCGAGCGCGGCACCGCCTCGGCCTTCTTCAATGCCTCGCAGTACTTCGCCACCGTGCTGTTCACGCCGCTGATGGGCTTCGTCGTCCACCATTACGGCTGGCACCACGTCTTCACCCTGATGGGCGCGCTCGGCATCGCCTTCGCGCTGCTGTGGACCCAGGTGATCTACGGGCCGAAGGAGCACCCCGCGATCAACCAGGGGGAGCGCGACTACATCGAGGCGGGCGGCGCCCTCCTCGACATGGACGGCCGCGACGCGGGCGTGGCCCAGGTCGACGCCGGCCGCACGATCCGGCAGCTGCTCGCCAACCGCATGCTGCTCGGGATCTACGTCGGGCAGTACTGCATCACCACGCTGACGTACTTCTTCCTGACCTGGTTCCCGGTCTACCTCGTGAAGGAGCGCGGCCTGTCGATCCTGCAGGCGGGCTTCGCCGCGGTGCTGCCGGCGCTCTGCGGCTTCGTCGGCGGCATCCTGGGCGGCTGGATCTCGGATCGGCTGCTCAAGCGCGGCTGGTCGCTGACCGCATCGCGGAAGATCCCGATCGTCGGCGGGATGCTGCTGTCGATGGTCATCGTCGGCTGCAACTACGTCCAGACCGACGCGCTCGTGGTCGGGCTGATGGCGCTCGCCTTCTTCGGCAAGGGCGTCGGGGCGCTCGGCTGGGCGGTCGTCTCCGACACCTCGCCGCGCCAGGGCGGCGGCCTCTCGGGCGGCCTGTTCAACACCTTCGGCAACACCGCCGGCATCACCACGCCGATCGCGATCGGCTACATCGTGCAGCAGACGGGGTCGTTCAACGGCGCGCTGGTGTTCGTCGGGCTGAACGCGCTCGTCGCCGTGTTCTGCTACCTCGTCGTCGTCGGCGAGATCCGGCGGGTGGAGCTGCGCTGAGCGGGCTCGCGCCGGCAAGGCGACGCTTCAAAGGCGACACGTCTCCGGCCCGGCTTCCAGACCGGTCGCAGGTTGCGCGGACCCGCAGAACACGTCCGCGCAACCGGCTCAAGCGGACCGCCGCCGCCACCCCTCGGGCACGGGATGGCGGGCATGCGCCTCGGCCAGCGCTTCGAGCCAGCCTGCGACGTCGGGTGGGATCGCGGCGTCGCCGGAGGCCCAACGGCGCACCAGGCGGTCATCGCAGGCCAGGGCCTGAGCGAAGCCCCGTTGCGACCAGCGCAGCCGGGCGAGCACGTCGCGGAGGCGGCTGGCGGTCACCCGCCCAACACCTTGATGAAGGCGGCGCCCGCGCCGAACAGCGCAGCACCCGCGGCCATGCCGGACAGGGCGATCTGCCAGGGTGCCAAGGCTCGCTCGCGCGTCAGCTTGTCGGCCTCGGCGCGCAGCTTAGCCTGTTCCTCAATGAATTTCTGGGTCTCGGCGTTCGACCGGAGGACGCGAGCGACCTGCTCGGCGATGTCGAGGCTGTTCGGAGCGGATGTGCCGGCCATCGAGGTCGTCCTGCAATTTAGCCGGGGAACTCCCGCGAACATGTCCGCAATATGAGGGACGATCGGACGAACGTCAACGACGGCGAAGTCGAACGTGCCCGTGACGATCCACCTCGCCGAAGCGACGCCACCCGATCGAGACCGTCTTCCGCAAGCCGAAGGCGTTCAAGCGCATCGCGAGGCAGGCCGACGAGACCGATCGAAGCTTTGCTGCCATCATCCGTCTCGCCGCGACCGGCATCGGGATGCGATCAATCCAGGCACGTCGCAACCCGGGTCGCCTTTCCAGGATCGCGCATGTTCGACTTCAGCCAGCTCCGGTGCTTCGCGGCCGTCGCCGAGGAGCTGCATTTCGGCCGGGCCGCCGCCCGGCTGAACATGACCCAGCCGCCGCTCTCGCGGCAGATCCAGGTCCTGGAGCGCATCCTCGACGTGCAGCTCCTCGACCGCACCAGCCGCTCGGTGCGCCTGACCGCGGCCGGGCGCAGCTTCCTGCCCGAGGCGCAGCGCATCCTGCGGCTCGCCGAGACCGCGACCCACGTCACCCGCCAGGTCGCGGCCGGAAGGGCCGGGGTGCTCAAGCTCGGGTTCACGGCGGCTTCGGCCTACGACTTCCTGCCCCGCCTCGTCATCGCCGCCCGGGCCGCGCTGCCGGACGTGACGCTCGCGCTGCGCGAGATGGTGACCAAGGATCAGGTCGAGGAACTGCTGGCCGGGCGCATCGACGCGGCGCTGGTGCGCCCGCCGGTCACCCATCCCGACCTCGCCTCCGAGCGGGCGCTGGCCGAGCCGATGGTGGTCGCCGTGCCCGCCGGCAATCGCCTGGCGGCGCAAGCGGGCCTGACGCTGGCGGACCTCGACGGCGAACCGTTCATCGCGTACGCGCCGAACGAGGCGCACTACTTCCACGACCTCGTCCGCGGCCTGTTCGCCGAGGCCGGCATCCAGCCGCGCATCCTGCAGCAGCTGACGCAGATCCACTCGATCCTGGCACTGGTGCGTGCCGGCCTCGGGGTCGCCCTGGTGCCGGCGGCGGCCGAGCGCCTGCGCTTCGAGGGCGTCGCGTTCCGCCCCCTCGACCTGCCCGCGCCGCGCCCGGCCGAGCTGCACCTCGCCTGGCGCCGCGACGGCGACGACCCGCTGATCGCGCGCCTGATCGCGATCCTGGCAGCGCTGCCGCCGGGATGATCGATGCCTGCCGCGCATCGATCGATCCAGCCTTTGGCTTGGACCCGCATCGGCATCCTTGCGAGAACGTGCGGCAGACGGCGCGCCAGACGCCGGTCCCGTCAACGCCCCGGGAGGCACGCATGCAGGCCGACGCCGTCGATGCCCCGTCGCGCGGATTTTCGCGCTCCCCCACCGTCACCGCAATGCGGGTCGTGCCGGTCGCCGGCCGCGACAGCATGCTGCTCAACCTCAGCGGCGCGCACGGCCCGTTCTTCACCCGCAACCTGGTGATCCTCGAGGATTCCACCGGCGCGACGGGCCTCGGCGAGGTGCCCGGCGGCGAGCGCATCCGCGGCGTGCTGGAGGAGGCCCGCGACCTGATCGTCGGGCGCCCGCTCGGCGCCTGGCAGGCGGTGCTCAACGCGATGCGCGCGCGCTTCGCCGACCGCGATTCCGGCGGGCGCGGCCTCCAGACCTTCGACCTGCGCGTCACCATCCACGCGGTGACGGCGGTGGAATCCGCCTTCCTCGACCTGCTCGGCCAGTTCCTCGACGTGCCGGTGGCGGCCCTGCTGGGCGAGGGCCAGCAGCGCGACGCCGTCGAGATGCTGGGCTACCTGTTCTACGTCGGCGACCGCCGCCGCACCGATCTGCCCTATCGCGAGCCGACCGCCCGCGACGGCTGGATGCGGCTGCGCGACGAGGAGGCCCTGACGCCCGACGCCGTCGCACGCCTGGCCGAGGCCGCGCATGCGGCCTACGGCTTCAACGACTTCAAGCTGAAGGGCGGCGTGCTCGCCGGCGAGGACGAGATCGCCGCCGTCACCGCGATCCACGAGCGCTTCCCGGAAGCCCGCGTCACCCTCGACCCGAACGGCGCGTGGTCGCTCGCCGAGGCGATCCGCCTGTGCAAGGGGCGGGGCGACGTGCTCGCCTACGCCGAGGATCCGTGCGGGGCCGAGGACGGGTTCTCGGGCCGCGAGATCATGGCCGAGTTCCGCCGCGCCACGGGCCTGCCCACCGCCACCAACATGATCGCCACCGACTGGCGCCAGATGAACCACGCGATCCAGCTGGGCGCCGTCGACATCCCGCTGGCCGACCCGCATTTCTGGACGCTGGCCGGCTCGGTGCGGGTGGCGCAGCTCTGCCGCGACCACGGGCTGACCTGGGGCTCGCACTCGAACAACCACTTCGACGTGTCGCTGGCGATGTTCACCCACGTCGCGGCCGCCGCCCCGGGCAAGGTGACGGCGATCGACACGCACTGGATCTGGCAGGACGGCCAGCGCCTGACCAAGGAGCCGCTGGCGATCCGCGGCGGGCTCGTGCGAGTGCCGGATCGTCCGGGGCTGGGCATCGAGATCGACATGGCCGAGGTCGAGGCGGCGCACGCGCTCTATCTGGACCACGGCCTCGGCGCCCGCGACGACGCGGCGGCGATGCAGTTCCTCGTCCCGAACTGGACCTTCGACAACAAGCGCCCGTGCCTCGTGCGCTGAGGGCGACGGACGCTTCAGATCCCTCCCCCTCTGCGGGGGAGGGTGGCCCCTGCGTCGGCAGGGGTCGGGAGAGGGGAGCGCCGTATCCGGCACCGGCGCTCCCCCCCCCCCCCCCCCCCCCCCGGCCCCCCCCTCCCCCCGAGGGGGGGGGGGGGGGGGGGAGCCCGGGGGGGGTCGACCCCTCCCATCGATTCCCCGAAGGAGCACACCCCACGGACAGCTCCTCCAACCCCCTCCACAGCGCGCCCTGCCAGGGGCGGCCACCGAACGGGCGCTGGTGTAGACCCCCCCCCCCGCCCGCCCCCCAGGTCTGGGCCGCGCC